>NZ_JBEPEL010000049.1:0-55065 GCF_040300825.1 Streptomyces sp. NPDC000229 | reverse complement strand
CCTTGCGATGCGTCCCCTCGGCCCTGACGGGCCTGGGGAGACCCCATGCACCAGACGCCACTCCCTGATCCAGCCTGATCCAAACGAAAGACCCTAGGTCGCGCCGAAGTCCCGGGCCTCGTACTGGTCGCGCAGTTCCTGCCGGCGGTCCCGGGACCAGGCCGACCAGTCCGCCGGGCGGCCGTCGAGGGATTCGGCGAGGTACAGGAAGTGGTCGTGCCAGCCGGCCAGGCAGTCCAGCCGGAAGTCGTCCGTCCCGCGGAACTCGCTGGTGAACCGCAGCACGGTCGCCCCCTCCCCGTCGCCCGGCTCCAGATGGAACCGCATCCGGCCGTACACCTCGACCGTGTACTCGACGATCCGTTCCACGTCCCAGGCGGTGACCGTCCCGGACACCACCGTCGGCGGATCCGCGGTGAGCCAGCGCAGGGTGACCTCGCCGCCGAGCCGGCTCTGCATGACCTCCGCCTCGGCCAGCCACCCGCGCAGCCCGCCGGGGGTGGTCAGGGCGAGCCAGACGCGCTCCCCGGGATGGGGCAGGGGGACCACGAACCGCAGGGTGTGGGTGTCGCCGTGGCTGTCGCTGATGCCGGGAGGGATCTGATCGGCCATGTATCCAGCGTCGCGCGGTCCCGTGACGAGCGCTACCTCAGGCTTCCCGGCCTCACACGCCCGCGTACGAGTGCAGGCTGTTCACGAACATGTTGACGCCGTAGTAGTTGAAGAGCCAGCAGGCGAAGGCGATCAGCGCCACGTACGCCGCCTTGCGGCCCTTCCAGCCGGCCGTCGCCCGGGCGTGCAGGTACGCGGCGTAGGCGACCCAGGTGATGAACGACCAGACCTCCTTGGCGTCCCAGCCCCAGTAGCGGCCCCACGCGTCACCGGCCCAGATGGCGCCCGCGATGATCGTGAACGTCCACAGCGGGAAGACCGCCGCGTTGACGCGGTAGGCGAACTTGTCCAGCGTCGCCGCCGCCGGCAGCCGCTCCAGCACCGAGCGGGCGAAGCCGCTCGGCGTCCCGCCGTCCGCGACCTTGTTCTCGTACGCGTCCCGGAAGAGGTACAGCAGCGTGGCGACCGCGCCCAGGTAGAAGACCGCGCCGCAGAAGATCGCGGTGGAGACGTGGATCCACAGCCAGTACGAGTGCAGCGCCGGGACGAGCTGGTCGCTCTCGGTGTAGAGCCAGGTCGTGGCGACACCCAGGTCGAGCAGGACGGTGGTGACCAGGAGCAGGCCCATCCACCGGACGTTCTTCTTCGCCAGCAGGAAGCCGAGGTACGCGCCGACCGCCACCGTGGAGAAGGTGATGGAGAACTCGTACATGTTGCCCCAGGGCGCCCGCTGCACGGACAGCGCGCGGGCGACCACGCCCGCGGCCTGGACGAGGAAGCCGAGGGTGGTCAGCGAGACGGCGATCCGCCCGTACAGGTCGCCCTTCTCGTCGCCGCCGGCCGCGCCGGGCCCGTCCGGCACGTCGCGGGCGCCGGACGCGGAGCGGGTGACGACCTTCGGCCGGTCGAGGACAGCGGTGGCTTGGCCGCCCTGCCGGACCCGGGCCTCGGTCCTCCCCGCGGAGGGGGCGGTCAGGGCCGCCGCCGTACGGCCGACCTTGCTGCGGCTGCCGAGGACCCACTCGGCGATGTGCGCGAGGAAGGCCAGGGTGTAGACGGCCATGGCGGAGTAGATGAGCACATTGCTCATCTCCGCCAGGCTCTCGTTGGTCGCGGCGGCGAGATTCACTTCTCAGCCCCTTCGGCAGGTGCTTCTTCGGCTTCGGCGTCGGCTTCGGGCGCGGTCGGCGCCACGGAATGGAGTGTGGCCGCCAGGTCGGCCAGTTCCTCGGGGAGCTTGGCGGAGTCGCTCCGGCCCAGCCCCGCCATCTCGACGACGGTCGTGCCGTCGTCCCCCCGTACGGCCCGGACCCAGACCCGGCGTCGCTGGATGAACAGCGAGCCGGCCAGCCCGGCGATCGCGGCGACCGCACCGGCGAGGGCGAGGCCGTTGCCGGGCTGCTGGGAGATCTTGAAGCTGGCCCACTCCTTGATGTCCTTCTCGAAGGTGATCGAGCCCGCTCCCCCCGGCAGCGTCATGGTCTCACCCGGGATCAGTGTCTTCTTGAAGATCTCGCCGTTCGCGTCCTTGAACGGCTTCATCTTGCTGGTGTCCAGCTGGTACACGTTCTGTGGCAGCCCGCCGTCGACCCGCAGGTCGCCCTGGTACGCGCTGAGGTTGAGGGCGGGGAAGGCGAGCCCGGGGAACTGGCTGAACATCTGACCCTGGCCCTTGCCCGCGTACGTCGGCACGAAGAAGGCCGGGAAGCCCAGCTGGACCTTCTTGCCGGTCTTGTCGCGGTAGCCGTCCATCACCTTGATCACGCCGGTGGAGGTGATGTTGTTGTCGATCGGCAGGAGCGGCACGGCGCCGTGGAAGACCGTGGCGCCCGTGCCGTCCTTGACGGTGACGACGGGCGCGTACCCGTGGGAGATCAGGTAGACCTTCGAGCCGTCGACCTCCAGCGGCTCGTTGACCCGGATGACGCTCTTCTTCCGCACGCCGTCGCCCCGGGAGTACGTGACGTCCGCCTCGAAGGTGCGGGGCGTGCCGCGCTGCGGACCGCCGGTCTCGTACGTACCGGTGAACTGGTTCAGCTTGAAACTGAACGGTGCCAGTTCGTCGGTGGAGAACAGGGAGCCGGACGTGAAGTCGTCGTACTGGGTGAGCGTGTTGGAGAAGCCGTCGCCCTCGACGATCAGCTTGCCGCCCTCGGACTTGAAGAGCTGGCCCACCGCGAACGCCACCAGCATCACGATCAGCGCGATGTGGAAGACGAGGTTGCCGACCTCACGCAGGTACCCCTTCTCGGCGGCGACGGCGTCACCTGCCGTATGGGCCCGGAAGCGCCGCTTCTCGAGCAACGCCAGCGCCGCGTCGCGCACCTCCTCGGGCGCGGCCTCGGTGCGCCAGGTGGTGTACGCGGGCAGGCGGGTGAGCCGCTTCGGGGCGGCCGGCGGCCGGCCGCGCAGCTGGCCGACGAACTGCCAGGTGCGCGGGACGATACAGCCGATGAGGGAGACGAACAGCAGGATGTAGATCGCGGAGAACCACACCGAGCTGTAGACGTCGAACAGCTGGAGCCGGTCGTAGATCGGCGCGAGGACGTCGTGCTGCTCCTTGAAGGAGCGGACCTTCAGGTCGTCCACGCTGTTCTGCGGGATCAGCGAGCCGGGGATCGCGCCGAGGGAGAGCAGGAAGAGCAGGATCAGCGCGACCCGCATGGAGGTCAGCTGGCGCCAGAACCAGCGGATCCAGCCGATGACACCGAGCGTCGGGCCGCCGCCTCCGGTGAGGTCTTCCTTGGGGGCGGTGGACAGCTGGTCGCCGGCCTCCGCCATGTCCCGCTCGGTCGTTTCGGTCTTGCTCATGGAACTAGATCCCCACCTGGAAGCCTGTGGACCACCCTTGCATCTCCTGCACCAGGCTGTCCCACGCGCCGGTGAGCAGCAGCAGACCGGTCAGGATCATCATGCCGCCACCGATCCGCATCACCCACGCATAGTGCCGCTTGACCCAGGAGAAGGCGCCGAGCGCCTTGCGGAACGCGATCGCGGCCAGCACGAACGGCACACCGAGGCCGAGGCAGTACGCCAGGGTCAGCAGCGCCCCGCGGCCCGCGCTGGCCTCGTTGGCGGCGAGGGCCTGGACGGAGGCGAGCGTGGGCCCGATGCACGGCGTCCAGCCGATGCCGAAGAGCGCGCCCAGCAGGGGCGCTCCGGCCAGCCCGGACACCGGTCGCTTGTGGAAGCGGAACTCGCGCTGGGTGAACCAGGGCATGAGACCCAGGAAGAAGATCCCCATCAGGACCATCAGGACGCCGAGGACGGTGGTGAGCGTCTCTCGGTGCGCCTGGAGGGTCCAGCCGAAGTAGCCGAAGAGGGCGCCGCCGGAGACGAAGACGGCCGAGAAGCCGAGCACGAAGAGGGCGGCACCGGCGGCCATCCGGCCGCGCCGGGCCTCCGCCAGGTCGCTGCCGGTGACGCCGGTCACGTAGGAGAGGTAGCCGGGCACGAGCGGCAGGACGCAAGGGCTGAAGAAGGAGACCAACCCGCCGAGCACGGCGATGGGCAGGGCCAGCAGGAGGGCCCCGCTGAAGACGGTCTCGTTGCGGCCCAGCGCCTCTGCGGCGAGGAGGATCACAGGATCACTTCCCCGTCACTTCTCGGCCAGCAGCGGGTCGATCATCTTGCGCAGCCGGGCCTCGTCCAGCGCCATGAGCGAGCGTGCGGCGATCTTCCCGTCGCGGTCGAGCACGACGGTGGAGGGGATGGACTGGAGGTTGAGCGTACCTTTGGGGAACCCGTTGAGGACGAGCTCGCCGACCGGGTCGTACAGGCTCGGGTACGGGACCTCGAAGTCCTTCTCGAAGGCGAGGGCGGGCTGCTTGTTGGGGTCGCGGGTGTTGATGCCGACGAACTCCACACCCTGGGACTTGAGCTCCTTCGCGACCTTGGTGAAGTGCTTCGCCTCGGCCCGGCAGGGGGCGCACCAGGAGCCCCAGGCGTTCAGCACGACGACCTTGCCCTTGAGGCCGGCGACGTCGAGCTGCTTGCCGTCGAGCGTCTCGCCCGCGAGCTTGCCGGGCGCCTTCCGCTCGCCCTTGGCGACGGTGTCGATACCGCCGGTGTTGGTGACGAAGTTGGTGTTCCCGCCACCACCGGCCGTGCCGTTGGAGTCGCCGCTGCACGCGGTCAGCGTGAACGCGGCCGCAAGGGCGCCGGCGGTGAGCAGGATGCCTCGGGGGGCGCGGCTGAAGCTCATGTGAAAAGTTTCGCATGTACGTTTCGGGGATCTTGCGCGCCCCCCTGGCTGCCCGTAAAGCCCGATGTCAGACGGACTTAAGGAAGGTGTTCCAGCCGCCCGCCGGTGATTGGCCGACCTCGAGCGTACGGAGCTTGTCGAGGATCTTCGGGTCCTGGACGTCGAGCCAGTCGACGAACTGCTTGAACGACACCAGCCGTACGTCCTTCTTGCCGGCCATGCCCTTGAGCGCATCTTCGACGGCGTCCATGTAGATGCCGCCGTTCCACTGCTCGAAGTGGTTGCCGATGTAGAACGGCGCGCGGTTCGACTCGTAGGCGCGCTTGAATCCGGCCAGATAGGCCTCGGTGGCCTGCTTCTTCCATTCCGGATAGCGCGAGGGCATGCCCTTGGTCGTGTTCTTCGACTGGTTGGCGAGCATGTTGTAGTCCATGGACAGGACCTCGAAGGAGCGCCCGGGGAAGGGGATCTGCTGGAGCGGCAGGTCCCAGATGCCCTGGCGTTTGACGGGCCACTTCTGGTGGCCGCCGGGCGAGCTGGCGTCGTAGCGCCAGCCGAGCTTCTTGGCGGTGGGCAGGAGGTTGTCCTGACCCAGGAGGCAGGGGGTGCGGGCGCCGACGAGTTCCTTGCGGTAGTCGAAGGGCAGCGGGTCGAGGTCGGTCCAGCCGCTGTTGGTCTTCCATTCCGTGACGAATTTCACGGCCTGGTCGATTTCGTTCTGCCAGTCGGCCGGGGTCCACTTCTCGACCGAGCCGGAGCCGGCGCAGAAGTGGCCGTTGAAGTGGGTGCCTATCTCGTGCCCGTCGAGCCAGGCCTGCCGGACGTATTTCAGCGTCTGCTTGATGTGGTCGTCGGTGAGGTAACCGATGTCGGAGGCGCCGGTGCGGTTGTTCGGCGGGCGGTAGAGGGTCTTCTTCGATTCGGGCAGGAGATAGAGCCCGGAGAGGAAGAAGGTCATGCCCGCGTCGTGGTTCTTGGCGAGTTCCAGAAAGCGCGGGAAGAGGCCGTTGCCGACCTCGCCGGCCCCGTCCCAGGAGAAGATCACGAACTGCGGCGGGGTCTGCCCCGGCTCCAGGGGAACGGGCTTGTCCGGCTGGTTCGGCTGTTTTCCGGTGTCGGACGTGGAACCGTCCCCCAGGAGACGCCCCTCTACCTTGCCGGGGGCCGTCGCATTCCGGCCGCCCTTGCCGGGCTGGTTGCCGGGCTTGTCCGAGTCGCCGCCGAAACCGCAGCCGCCGACCCCGATCGCGGCCGCGGCTCCCACTCCGGCTCCCAGCAGGCCCCTTCGACTGATCCCGCGCATATCGTCCCCATCCGCGCTCGTTCGTTACCGGACATACCTTCCAAACCGGCAATGTGTGAGAGGGGCGGAGGAAGAGGACGGTTCCCCCGATTACCGCATAATCTGCTGTGTGACGGGGTGATTACCGGTGTACGCGCCCGCCGGGGCGACTGCGCGCCCCGGCGGAACGGCGTGGGGCGCGGTTCAGGCGCCGAAGGCCTTGGACTTGCCCTTCGCCGGCCTGGCACCGGGCAGCAGGTGCGGCGGGACGAGGTCGCGGGCGGGCTCGCTGTAGCCGACCGAGACGATCCTGTCGCCCCGGTAGGTGAACGTCGTCAGGGACGCCAGCGTGCACTGCCGGCGGCGCGGGTCGTGCCACAGCCGCCGCCGCTCGACGAAGCTGCGGACGATCCAGATCGGCAGCTGGTGGCTGACGCAGACCGCCTCGTGCCCGCGCGCCGCGTCACGCGCCGCGTTCAAGGCGCCCATCATCCGTACGACCTGGTCGATGTACGGCTCGCCCCACGACGGCCGGAACGGGTTGGTCAGGTGCCGCCAGTTGGCGGGCCGGCGCAGCGCGCCGTCGCCGACCCCGAACGTCTTGCCCTCGAAGACGTTGCCCGCCTCGATCAGCCGCTCGTCGGTGGCGAGGTCCAGCCCGTGGGACTTGGCGACCGGCTGGGCGGTCTCCTGCGCGCGCTCCAGCGGCGAGGCGACGACGTACGTGACGTCCCGGCCCGCCAGGTGCTCGGCGACCCGGTCGGCCATCTGCCGGCCGAGCTCCGACAGGTGGTAGCCCGCCCGGCGCCCGTACAGGATCCCGTCCGGGTTGTGCACCTCGCCGTGCCGCATCAGGTGGACGACGGTGATGTCGTCGTTGCCGGTGGTGCTCATGCCGTGGCCTCCGAGGCTTCCGCGGCGGCGCGGGCGGCGGCCGGCAGCGCGGCGGCGATCCGCTCCACCGCGCGCTCGTCGTGCGCCGTGGAGACGAACCACGACTCGAAGGCGGACGGCGGCAGGTAGACGCCCTGCGCCAGCATGGAGTGGAAGAACGCGGTGAAGCGGAAGGCCTCCTGCTTCTTCGCGTCGTCGTAGTTCACGACCTCGGCGTCGGTGAAGAAGACGGAGAACATGTTGCTCGCCGTCTGGAGCCGGTGCGCCACGCCCTCCTTGGTGAGCGCCTGCGTCACCAGCGCCTGGATCTCGCGCGAGACGGCGTTCACCTTCTCGTACGCGGCGTCGTCGAGCAGCCGCAGCTGCGCGAGGCCCGCGGCGGTGGCGACGGGGTTACCGGAGAGGGTGCCCGCCTGGTAGACCGGGCCGGCCGGGGCCAGGTGCGCCATGACGTCGGCGCGGCCACCGAACGCGGCGGCCGGGAAGCCGCCGCCCATGACCTTGCCGAAGGTCATCAGGTCGGGTGTGACGCCGTCGACGCCGTACCAGCCGGCCTTCGACGTGCGGAAGCCGGTCATGACCTCGTCGGAGATGTACAGCGCCCCGTTCTCGGCGCACAGGTCCTTCAGCCCCTGGTTGAACCCGTCGCGGGGCGGGACCACGCCCATGTTTCCGGGCGACGCCTCGGTGATCACACAGGCGATCTCGCCGGGGTGCGCGGCGAAGGCCCGGCGTACGGCGTCGAGGTCGTTGTACGGCAGGACGATCGTGTCGCCCGCCTGGGCGCCGGTGACGCCCGGAGTGTCGGGCAGGCCGAACGTGGCGACCCCGGAGCCTGCGGCGGCCAGCAGCGCGTCCACGTGCCCGTGGTAGCAACCGGCGAACTTCACGACCTTGGCGCGGCCGGTGAAGCCGCGGGCCAGGCGGATGGCCGACATGGTGGCCTCCGTGCCGGACGACACCAGCCGCACCTGCTCCACGGGGGCGATCCGGGCCACGATCTCCTCGGCGAGCGCGACCTCGCCCTCACCCGGCGTGCCGAAGGAGGTGCCGCGGGAGACGGCCTCCTGGACGGCGGCGATCACCTCGGGGTGCGAGTGGCCGAGGATCATCGGCCCCCACGAGCAGACGAGATCGACGTACTCGCGCCCGTCCGCGTCCGTGAGGTACGGACCCGTACCGGACACCATGAACCGGGGCGTACCGCCCACGGCCCGGAAGGCCCGTACGGGAGAGTTCACGCCGCCGGGCGTCACGAGGGACGCGCGGTCGAAAAGCGTCTGTGAGACTGGGGCTTCGTATGAATACGGCACGTTGGTCCTGACCTGCGAGAACGAGTTGACGGCAGCAATGCTCGGGCATGGCGGCCGGAGCGGGGGAGTGGGCCCTCCTTGAACGGTCCGCCTGTCCGCGACGTTGTTTACGACGAGGCGCCGGACCTCCGGGTCTGCGAAACTGGGGCGTCATAGGGAATGCTCACGGAATCCATGGTGTCAGAGGCCCGGACGTTCTTGCGGACAGGTGTTTCACCACACGTTCGCGGGGGAGGTCACTGTCACGATGATCGGGTTGCGCGGCGGGGGCTGTGTTGCCTAAAAAGCAGTCGGGTGGAGATATGCATCGCGGTGGCGGACTGGGCGAGGGGACCGACGACCTGGGTCCTGAGCCTGCCCGGCGGGGGAAGCACCGGCGCGAGCAGGACAGAGCCTCCTTGGGGCCGATCGGGAGCGGGGGTGGCCGGGGCATGGGGGTGACCTACAAGTACTTCGGCGCCCCCAATGGAGCGACCGCCGCCCGCGTGCCGATCTCAATGCGGCCCGAGGAATTGGGCGGCGACGAACTGGGCATGGGCGGCATGTTCACCAAGATCAAACCGGAGACCATAGCCGCGATGGTGCTGACCGGTATCCAGGGGATGCCGCTGCACAAGGTGCCGCCGCTGGAACTCGTCGTGCTGCACCCCGACTACGCGGTGGTGAAACTCCCGATGACCGTGGTCGACCCGCTGCGCGGCATCGGCGAGGAATCGGTGGGCGCGGCGGCGTTCATCTGGTCGACCGTCCCGGACCGCGGCGGACCGCGGGACGCGTTCAACGTGTACCAGTTGCTCCACGAATGGCAGGACTTCTCGGTACGGCTGCACGAGGCGGGGCACCAGCCGTACTGCCTGGTGTGGCCCTGAGGCGGGACCTCGCCCCGGGCGGGCCGTAGGTGAGGAAGCCGCACACCGCGACGGGTGTGCGGCTTCGTCGCGTTCGAGAGGTCTGCCCACCCGTCGTTGTCAGAGCCCCGCCCTACAGTGCCGGGTATGGGACGTGACGTGTCGCCGGTGCGCATCGAGGCCTGGTCGGAGCAGGACTTCGGGCTGCTCCACGCCGTCAACGCGCCGGAGCTGATGGAGCACCTGGGAGGTCCGGAGACGGAGGAGCAGCTGCTCAAGCGGCACCAGCGGTATGTGGACCTGAGCGCCGACCGGACGGGAGCGGGGCGGATGTTCCGGATCGTGCTGGAGCCGGCGGGGGTTCCGGTGGGGGTGATCGGCTTCTGGGAGCAGACCTGGGACGGGATACGGGTGTACGAGACGGGCTGGACCGTGCTGGGCGGCTTCCAGGGGCGGGGCGTCGCGACGGCGGCGACGGCGGCCGTCGTGGAGCGGGCCCGGGCTGCGGACAAGCACCGGTATCTGCACGCCTTCCCGTCCGTGGACAACGCCGCGTCGAACGCGGTGTGCCGGAAAGCCGGTTTCGAGCTGCTCGGCGAACGCGACTTCGAGTACCCACCGGGGAATCCGCTCCGCACCAACGACTGGCGGCTGGACCTGAAAGGCCTCCGGCGCGAAGGGCCGACTCCTTAGGCCGATGCCTCGGGCGTCGTCCCGCCGCTGTGCCTGCCGTGGGGAGAGCGGCGAGGGCGTGACGGACCGGGTGGCTCCGCCCGGTGTGGACGACCGGCACCGTGGCGCGACGTATGTCCTGACCGGCCCCGAGGTGCTCACGTCCGCCGAGCAGCTCGCGATCCTCGGTGGTGCGGCCGGACGGGAGGTCGGGGCCCACACCGTGACGCCGGAGGCGTGGAAGGCGTCGGTCGCGCGGTACGTGCCGACCGAGTTCGCGGACGCGCTGCTCGGCCACTGGAGCACCGGCGCGGGGTGCCGGGGGGCGGGCGAGGCTCCGGCCGGTCGGCGCGGGCGTCGGGGGTGAGCCGGAGGCACCCGAGAGCCGGGACCCGGTGGAAATGACCTGGCTGGTCCGGCACGCCCGGTGGCATGCTGACGACGTGAACGGACCGGAGATCCACATCAGCTTCGCGCCCGACCTGGGCCTCTTCGTCGCCGCGCCGCGCCGGGCAGGCCGCTCCGTCGTGGTCACCGACGGGGCGTCGACGCTCGGCCATGTCGTCGAGTCGCTCGGCGTGCCGCTCACGGAGGCGGGCCTGCTGCTGGTCGACGGCAGGCCGGTGACGCCCGCGCACATCCCGGCCGCGGGCGAGCACGTCCAGGTGCTCGGCATCGAGCGTCCGCAACCGGTGCCGGGGGCACCGCTCCGGTTCCTGCTCGATGTCCATCTGGGCACACTGGCGCGCCGGTTGCGGCTGCTCGGCGTGGACGCGGCGTACGAGAGCGAGGACATCGGCGACGCGGCGCTGGCCACCTGGTCGGCGAAGGAGCGCCGGGTGATGCTTTCGCGCGACCGCGGGCTGCTGCGGCGCCGGGAGCTGTGGGCCGGGGCGTATGTCTACAGCGACCGGCCGGACGACCAGCTGCGGGACGTGCTGGAACGGTTCGCCCCGCCGCTCGCCCCGTGGACACGGTGCACCGCCTGCAACGGGCCGCTCACGGACGCCGACAAGGACGCGGTGCGGGGCCAGTTGGAGCAGGGCACACAGCGCACGTACGACGTCTTCGCCCAGTGCACCGAGTGCGACCGGGTGTACTGGCGCGGTGCGCACCACGCCCGGCTGGAGGCGATCGTGGAGGACGCCCTGCGCGAATTCGGCGACGCGGCCGCCTAGGGTCTTTCGTTTGGATCAGGCTGGATCAGACGGTGGCGTCTGGTGCCGTGCATCGCAAGGCGGAGGTGGGGGTCCCCCCGCCGAAGGCAGGGGGAGGAGCCACTGCGGAGCATTGGCGACCGACGACAACGCCGCGAGGTGCGGTGTCCAGGCGTCACGAGCCCAGCAAGATCCGAACGGGAGGCCCTAGCCCTCCGTTCCGCCGAACCAGCCGCCGTTGCCTCCACCGTTTCCGTTGCCGTTGGTGGTGCCGCCGGTGGGTGCCGACGGGCTGGGACTGACGCCGCCGGTTGTGGTGCCGCCGTCGTCCGTACCGCCCGTATCGGTCCCGCCGATATCGGTGCCGCCGTCCTGACCGCCGTCCTGGCCGCCGCTGTTCTGCCCGCCGTCCTCGTTGTTGCAGTCCCAGTCGAACGGACCGCACGAGGGCTCCGCGGGCTCGCTGCTCTGCGACGACTGCGACGGGGTCGGCGACGGGCTCTGGGACGGCGTCTGGGAGGGCGTCTGCGAAGGCGTCTGTGACGGCGTGGGCTCCGGGCTCTTGGCGCCGCCGCCGTACACCGTGTCGGCCTCGAGCTTCTCCGGCTCGGGGAAGGGGATGACCTTGTCGCCCTTGAGCGCCGTGGACATGTACTTCTGCCAGATCTCGGACGGGAACGACGAGCCGTGGATCTTCTTCTGGCCACCGGTGCCGAACATCTCGAGGAACTTGCGGTTCTTATTCGCCGCGTTGTCGTCCATCCGGTACATGTCGATGGCGGTGGCCAGCTGCGGCGTGTAGCCGACGAACCAGGCGGACTTGTTGCCGTCGGTGGTACCGGTCTTGCCGGCGACCTGGCGGCCCGGAATGGCCGCGTTGTTACCGGTGCCCTCGGGGTCCTCGACGACGTCCCTCAGCACGTCGGTGACATTGCTGGCGATGGCGGTGGAGAAGGCCTGCTTGGTCGTGGCCTCGTGCTTGAAGATCGTCTCGCCGCGCTTCTTCACCTCCTTCACGGAGAACGGGTCACGCTGCTTGCCGTTGGCCGCGAAGGTGGCGTAGGCGCCTGCCATACGGATGGCGCTGGGGTCGGAGATACCGATCGAGAAGGACGGCACGTTCGCCCCGACCAGGCTCTCCTTGCGCAGACCGGCCTCGATCGCCGTCTGCCTGACCTCTTCGATGCCGACGTCCATGCCCAGCTGCACGAAGGGGGAGTTGGCCGAGTGGATCATCGCCTCACGGAGGTTGATGTCCCCGTAGCTCTTGTCACCGTCGTTGACCTGGAGCCACTCTTCGCCGTCCTCGTTGTGCCAGACGCTGCCGTCGTACTTCTTGATCTTGAGCTTGTTCTTGCCGTTGTAGTACGTCTTGTCGGGATCGACCGTCCGGCGCTGGTCAGGGCCCTGCACGGGCCCGCCCTGCGGATCACGGACTCCGTACTCCATCGCCGCGGCCAGCACGAACGGCTTGAACGTCGAGCCGACCTGGGCACCGGTCTGGTCCGCGTTGTTGGTGAAGTGCTTGGTCGCGTCGGAGCCGCCGTAGATGGCGACGATCTCGCCCGTCCTCGGGTCGACCGAGGCACCACCGAACTGGACGTGCGTGTCCGTGTCAGGGCGTTCCTCGGGGTCGATGTGGGCCTTCTCGACGTCCTGAACGGCCTTCTTCAGCGCATCGACCTTCTTCTTGTCGAAGGTCGTGTGGATCTCGTAGCCGCCCTGGGACAGCTTCTTCGCCGTGATGCCCACGTCATTGTTGTTGATGACGTACGCCTTGGCCAGGTCCACCATGTACCCCACCTGGCCACCGAGCCGCGCCTCCTTCTTCGGCGGCACGGGCATCGGGAACGTGGTGTATTTGGCGCGCTCCTCGGCGCTCAGGTGCCGGTCCTTGACCATCTCGTCGAGGATCCACTTCCACCGCTTGGTGGCGGCCTCGGTGTTCGCCGCGGGCGTGGCCTTGGGGTCGATGTCCACCGAACCGGCCGGGTCGAAGTAGGTGGCGCCCTTCAGCAGTGCGGCGAGGAACGCGCACTGGCTGGCGTTGAGGTCCTTCGCGTCCTTCTCGTAGTACGTGCGCGCCGCGGCCTGAATACCGTACGCACCTCGTCCGTAGTACGAGGTGTTCAGGTAGCCGGCCATGACCTCTTCCTTGGGCTCCTCCATGCCGGCCTTCAGGGAGATGAACAGTTCCTTGGCCTTGCGGCTGATGGTCTGGCTCTGGTCGTCCAGCATCGCGTTCTTCACGTACTGCTGGGTGATGGTGGAGCCACCCTGGGTCTGCTCGCCCATGGCCATGTTGACCACGGCGCGGCCGATGCCCTTCGGGTCGACACCCCTGTCGTCCCAGAACGTCTTGTTCTCGGCCGAGATCACCGCGTTCTGCATGTCCTTGGGGATCTTGTCGTAGTCAAGGATCTGCCGGTTGATCTCACCACCGGTGGCAGCCATCTGTGAGCCGTCGGCGTAGTAGTAGACGTTGTTCTGGGCCGTCGCGATCTTGACCGCCTCCGGCACCTCCACCATGGCGTACACGACCGCCGAGGCGCCCAAGACAGAGGCCGCGAACCCGAGGGACAGCCCGGTGACGAGCTTCCAGGAGGGCACCCAGCGGCGCCACCCGTACTTGTTGTGCCGGGGGTAGTCGATCAGCCGCTTCTTGCCCGGCTGTCCGCCGCGGCCGCCATTGTGGCCGCCGCCGCCCCGTCGGCCGCCACCGTGTCCGCCAGGTCCCCCGGCTCCGCCGCCGGCGCCCTCGGCACCGCGGCGGCGCCCGCCACGCTGGGCGGCCCGGCGGGCCTCGGCACGGCTGCCGTACACCCGCTCTTCGCCACCGCCGCCGTACGGGTCGGCGGGAGATCCTGCACTGGTTCCTCGCGCCTGAGCCGCCCGGCGGCCCGTGGGCTGCTGGGCGGCTCGCCTGGCCGCGGCACGTCCGCCACCCTGCGGCTGTGGCGGTTTGCGACGGTGCTCGCTCATCGAACGACTACTCCTCGGGCAGGCGAGTACGCCTGGAAGCGGCAGCTGAGTTCCGGTCCCCCCGAAATGGATACGGACCAGCCCTGGCTCGGGCTCATCCGCCATGCACTCAGAACGAGGACGCCGACCGGCGTCGCATGGTTCCCACTGGTGTGCATGCCGCACAGACTACGCACGGTCAAAAACCCCTGAGGACCGAAGTTCATCCCAAATCAGGCAAGTCGTTTACTGCGAATTGACTATGTGACGCCGCTCACCCTAGCCGCCCTTGTCGGGGCTGCCGAGCCGTTCTATCGTCGGGATGTATCGAGTCGATACATCAGCACGGCATAAGAGTCTCGGCGCCAGAACCGGCGAGGCGAAGGAGGGCGATGGATGAGCAGACGCTCCGGCATCCTCGAGTTCGCCGTCCTCGGTCTGCTCCGCGAAGCTCCGATGCACGGATACGAGCTGCGTAAGCGGCTCAACACGTCGTTGGGGATCTTCCGAGCCTTCAGTTACGGGACCCTCTACCCCTGCCTCAAGACGCTGGTCGCAAACGGCTGGTTGATCGAGGAGCCGGGCAGCGCCCCCGAGGACGCCCTCGCCGCCTCGCTCGCCGGGCGGCGCGCCAAGATCGTCTACCGGCTGACGGCCGAAGGTAAGGAGCACTTCGAGGAGCTCCTGTCCCACACCGGCCCGGATTCCTGGGAGGACGAGCACTTCGCCGCCCGTTTCGCCTTCTTCGGTCAGACGGAGCGCGAGGTGCGGATGCGCGTGCTGGAAGGCCGGCGCAGCCGCCTGGAGGAGCGTCTGGAGAAGATGCGCGCCTCCCTGGCCCGTTCGCGCGAGCGCCTGGACGACTACACGCTTGAGCTCCAGCGACACGGCATGGAGTCCGTGGAGCGCGAAGTGCGCTGGCTGAATGAGCTCATCGAGAGCGAGCGGGCGGGGCGGGACCGGCGACGGTCCGACCCCGAGACCCCGGAGGCCGGCCAGGCCCCCGAGGGCCCCGCCGGCGCTCAGCAGGACGACACATCTGGAGAGACGGGCGGCCTGCCCCGGCACGGGGGCAGTACCCGGCCGGATCCGTCCGACGACACCGCAAAGTGAGGCCCTGCGACCCGCAGGGCTTCGAAGATCAACACAGGGAGCAACCGGAATGGGTTCGGTTCGCGTAGCCATCGTCGGCGTGGGCAACTGCGCCGCCTCGCTGGTGCAGGGCGTCGAGTACTACAAGGACGCCGACCCGGCCGCCAAGGTGCCGGGTCTGATGCACGTCCAGTTCGGCGACTACCACGTCGGGGACGTGGAGTTCGTGGCCGCCTTCGACGTCGACGCGAAGAAGGTCGGGCTGGACCTCGCGGACGCGATCGGTGCCAGCGAGAACAACACGATCAAGATCTGCGACGTGCCGTCGACGGGCGTGACCGTCCAGCGCGGCCACACCCTGGACGGCCTGGGCAAGTACTACCGCCAGACCATCGAGGAGTCCCCCGAGGCCCCGGTCGACATCGTCCAGGTCCTCAAGGACAGGCAGGTCGACGTCCTCGTCTGCTACCTGCCGGTCGGTTCCGAGGACGCGGCGAAGTTCTACGCCCAGTGCGCCATCGACGCCAAGGTCGCCTTCGTCAACGCCCTCCCGGTCTTCATCGCCGGCACCAAGGAGTGGGCGGACAAGTTCACCGAGGCCGGCGTGCCGATCGTCGGTGACGACATCAAGTCGCAGGTCGGTGCCACCATCACGCACCGCGTCATGGCGAAGCTGTTCGAGGACCGCGGTGTCCGTCTCGAGCGCACCATGCAGCTGAACGTCGGCGGCAACATGGACTTCAAGAACATGCTCGAGCGTGACCGTCTGGAGTCCAAGAAGATCTCCAAGACGCAGGCCGTCACCTCGCAGATCCCCGACCGCGACATGGGTGACAAGAACGTCCACATCGGTCCGTCGGACTACGTCGCCTGGCTGGACGACCGCAAGTGGGCGTACGTCCGCCTCGAAGGCCGCGCCTTCGGTGACGTCCCGCTGAACCTGGAGTACAAGCTCGAGGTCTGGGACTCCCCCAACTCGGCCGGTGTCATCATCGACGCCCTGCGCGCCGCGAAGATCGCCAAGGACCGGGGCATTGGCGGTCCGATCCTCTCCGCGTCCTCGTACTTCATGAAGTCCCCGCCGGTCCAGTACTTCGACGACGAGGCCTACGAGAACGTCGAGAAGTTCATCAAGGGCGAGGTCGAGCGCTAAGGCTCCGCCCCACTCGCGAAGGTCCCCGTGGCATCTGCCCGGGGGCCTTCGCCGTATGTGACCCTTGCTGCCATGCCTGTCGTACGTGATCTGCGCGTACTCGTGCGCCTGACGAACTTCCGCCGCCTGCTGGCCGTACGACTGCTCTCGCAGTGCGCCGACGGGGTCTATCAGGTCGCACTCGCCACGTACGTCGTCTTCTCCCCGGAGAAACAGGCTTCGCCCGCCGCGATCGCCTCCGCCATGGCGGTTCTGCTGCTGCCATACTCGTTCGTCGGCCCGTTCGCGGGTGTCCTGCTGGACCGCTGGCAGCGCCGTCAGGTCTTCCTCTACGGCAACCTGCTGCGCGCCCTGCTCGCCGCCGGCACGGCGTTCCTGATCCTCGCCTCGGTACCGGACTGGCTCTTCTACGCGTCCGCGCTCTCCGTCACGGCCGTCAACCGGTTCGTGCTCGCCGGGCTTTCGGCCGCGCTGCCGCGGGTCGTGGACGACGACCGGCTCGTGATGGCCAACTCGCTCTCGCCCACCGCCGGCACGCTGGCCGCCACCGCGGGCGGTGGGCTCGCCCTCGTTGTACGGCTGGTGGGCGCCGATTCCGACGCGGCGGTGGTGCTGCTGGGCGCTGGGCTCTACCTGTGCTCGGCTCTGGCCTCGCTACGCATGGGCCGCGGCCTGCTCGGTCCCGACCCGGACGTGGTGCAGCCCCGGTTGGGGGCCGCGTTGGCCTCGACGGCCCGGGGGCTGATCAGCGGGGTACGCCATCTCGCCCAGCGGCGTGCGGCGGCCCGGGCGCTCACCGCGATGACGGTGATGCGCTTCTGCTACGGCGCGTTGACGGTGATGGTGCTGATGCTCTGCCGGTACGCCTGGACGTCGACCGAGTCGGCGGGGCTCGCCCTGCTGGGTCTGGCCGTCGGCATCTCGGGGGCGGGGTTCTTCGCCGCCGCGGTGCTCTCGCCATGGGCGGTCGGGCGGCTGGGGCAGGGCGGCTGGATGGTGGTGTGCGCCGCGTCGGCTGCGGTGCTGGCACCGGCGCTGGGCCTGCCTTTCGCCCCGACACCCATACTGGTGGCCGCCTTCGTGCTCGGGCTCGTCACCCAGGGAACCAAGATCACCACCGACACGGTGGTTCAGCTGGCGGTGGACGACGCGTACCGGGGGCGGGTCTTCTCGCTCTACGACGTGCTCTACAACGCGGCCTTCGTCGGCGCGGCGGGCATCTCCGCGCTGATGCTTCCCCCTGACGGCCGATCGGTTCCGCTGATCATCCTGGTCGCCGTCCTGTACGCGGGTGTCGCCACCACGCTCCTGCGCTGGAGGCGTGGCGACGGGTTGCTGTGGCGCTGAGGAGGGGGGTGTTTCACGTGAAACACCCCCCTCCGCGCCGACGCTCCGCGCGTCATGTTTCACGTGAAACATGACCGGCTCCTCCGCTCAGTCCTGAGCGGCCCACCACTCCTTGAGCGCGGCCACGGCGTCGTCGTGCTCCATCGGTCCGTTCTCCAGACGAAGCTCCAGCAGGAACTTGTACGCATTGCCGACGGCGGGCCCGGGTCGGATCCCGAGAATTTCCTGGATCTGGTTGCCGTCCAGGTCGGGCCGAATCGCGTCCAGCTCCTCCTGCTCCTGAAGCTTCGCGATGCGCTCCTCCAGCCCGTCATAGGCCCGGGAGAGAGCGGCCGCCTTGCGCTTGTTGCGGGTGGTGCAGTCCGAGCGGGTCAGCTTGTGCAGGCGGCTCAGCAACGGACCGGCGTCGCGCACATAGCGGCGTACAGCAGAATCGGTCCACTCGCCGGTGCCGTACCCGTGGAAACGCAGGTGCAGCTCCACCAGGCGCGAGACGTCCTTGACCATGTCGTTGGAGTACTTCAGCGCGGTCATGCGCTTCTTGGTCATCTTCGCGCCGACCACCTCGTGGTGGTGGAAGGAAACCCGGCCGTCCGACTCGAAGCGGCGCGTGCGCGGCTTGCCGATGTCGTGCAGCAGCGCCGCGAGCCGCAGGACGAGATCGGGGCCGTCCTCTTCGAGGTCGATGGCCTGCTCCAGCACGATCAGCGAGTGCTCGTAGACGTCCTTGTGCCGGTGGTGTTCGTCGCTCTCGAGCCGCAGCGCAGGCAGCTCGGGCAGCACGCGCTGAGCGAGGCCGGTGTCGACCAGCAGGCCCAGGCCCTTGCGGGGGTACGCGGAAAGGACCAGCTTGTTGAATTCATCCCGTACGCGTTCGGCGGACACGATCTCGATCCGCTCGGACATCCGCTTCATCGCGTCCACGACCTCGGGAGCGACCTCGAAATCGAGCTGCGCGGCAAACCGTGCGGCGCGCATCATGCGCAGCGGGTCGTCGGAGAAGGACTCCTCAGGCGTTCCCGGTGTCCGCAGGACCCGCTGGGACAGGTCCTCCAGGCCGCCGTGCGGATCGATGAACTCCTTCTCCGGCAGCGCGACGGCCATCGCGTTGACGGTGAAATCGCGGCGGACCAGATCCTCCTCGATGGAGTCACCGTAGGAAACCTCCGGCTTGCGGGAGGTCCGGTCGTACGCCTCGGAGCGGTACGTGGTGATCTCGATCTGAAAGATCTGCTCAGCGTCTCCGACGCGGGCGGACTTCTGCGAGCCCACCGTGCCGAAGGCGATCCCGACGTCCCACACCGCGTCGGCCCACGGCCGGACGATCTTCAGAACGTCCTCGGGGCGGGCGTCGGTGGTGAAATCCAGGTCGTTGCCGAGCCGGCCGAGGAGTGCGTCCCGTACCGAGCCGCCGACCAGGGCAAGGGTGAACCCGGCCTCCTGGAAGCGACGGGCAAGATCGTCGGCGACGGGGGACACGCGCAGTAGTTCGCTGACCGCGCGGCGTTGCACCTGGCTCAGTGCAGTCGGGTTGTCTTCGTTGGCGTTCGGCACAACAGAAAAGGGTACGTCCCCCGGCCCGGGGCGGCGTCCCGGTTTTCGACCCGCCCGGCGCCCTGCTTCCGTGATCTTCCGGGCGCATACTGCTCCGATCATGTGGAGCAGTCCGCGGCACTTAGCCCCGACGGTCCTCGTTACCATGCGTGGACGCAGGAACCGACGAACCACCAACGGCAACAGACGACGAGGACGGGCGAGCGCGTGGCCGAGGCGGCAGACTTCCAGAGCACCGGTCGCTCTCCTGCCCGGCGGTGGCTACGGCGTGCGGCCTCCGCCTTCGTGAGTGCACCGCTTCTGGCGGGCCTGCTGTACGTCCCCTCCGCGCCCCCCGCGTCCGCCGCCGAGAAGGCGTCCCCCTCCCGGACCGTCGATGTGTCCCTGGACACGTTCACGCCCACCACGCCGGTCGAGGGGGACACCCTCACGATCAGCGGCACCGTGACCAATGAGGGCAAGGAGACGGTGAGCGCCGCGCAGGTCGACCTGCGTGTCGGATCCCGCATGGCCAACCGGGGCGAGATCGACGCGGTGGCCAAGCGCACCGGCTTCGCGCCGGGCAATGACGGCGCGGCGCTCGGCGGCCCGTACAGCATCAAGATCCCGAAGATCGCGGCCGGCATCAGCAAGGACTTCAGCATCACCGTGCCGGTCGAGAAGCTGGGCCTCGACGAGGAAGGCGTCTACCAGCTCGGGGTCTCCCTCACGGGCCGGACCCCGAGCGCCTCGTACGACCAGGTGCTGGGCATCGAGCGCACCCTCCTGCCCTGGCAGCCGGAGGCCACCGAGAAGAAGACCCAGCTCACGTACCTCTGGCCGTTGATCTCCTCGACGCACCTGTCCGCGGAGACCGGATCGGACGACCAGCAGACACCGGTGTTCGAAGACGATGAGCTGGCCGCGGAGCTCGCCCCGGGCGGCCGGCTGGAGCGGCTCGTGGCGCTCGGCGCCGAGCTGCCCGTCACCTGGGTCGTCGACCCGGACCTGCTCGCCACCGTGGACGCCATGACCAGGAACTACCAGGTCAAGGACGGTAAGGAACGGATCCCGGGCAAGAACCAGGCCATCGCCAAGCAATGGCTGAACAGCCTGGACAGGGCAGTGCAGGGCGACAAGGTGGTGGCGCTGCCCTACGCCGACCCGGACCTGGCGTCCCTCGCCCACCGGGGCAAGAACGTATCCGGTTCGCTCAGTCACCTCCAGCCCGCCACCGAGGTGGCCGAGAGCACGGTCGAGACGATCCTCCATGTGAAGCCGTCCATCGACTTCGCCTGGCCGGTCGACGGAGCGGTCGACCCGTCGATCATCGACATCGCCACCTCGGCCGGAGCCGACAAGGTGATCGCCCGCAATGACAGCATCCGGGACGAGCTGCCCTACACCCCCAACGCCGCCCGGCCCATCGGCGGCGGGACGACCGCCGTCGTGGCCGACGCGTCACTGTCCACCGTCTTCCAGGGCGACATGACCCGGACGGGGAACTCCACCCTGGCCGTCCAGCAGTTCCTCGCCCACACCCTGGCCGTGACCCAGCAGCAGCCGGGCAAGCTGCGCAGCATCGTGGTGGCCCCCCAGCGGATGCCGACCGCGGCGCAGGCCCAGTCGATGGCGATCGCGCTGCGCGCCCTGTCCGCCCAGCGCTGGACGCAGCCCAGCGACCTGCTCACGGCGGCCGCGGCCACACCGGACGACCGAGCCACGACGAAGATCCCGGGCGCACGGAAGTACCCGGCCAAGCTGCGTAAGCGGGAGCTGCCCGTCCAGGCCTTCCAGGACATGAAGACCACCCAGGACACCCTGGACAACTTCAAGGTCATCCTGACGATGGCGTCCCGGGTGGTGACGCCCTTCGGCAACGCGATCAACCGGGAGATGTCGACGTCCTGGCGCGGCCGGGCCGAGCCCGCCACGGCGTACCGGCAAAGCGTGCAGGTCCACCTGAGGGACCTCACCACCGAGGTCCAGCTGATCGAGAAGTCCGACCTCACCCTGTCGGGACGCAGCGCCACCATCCCGGTGACGGTGCAGAACCAGCTCCTGCAGGACGTCGAGCACCTGGTGCTGCGCCTGACGTCGACCAAGCCGACCCGTCTGAAGCTGAACGGCGGCGACGCCGTGGCCGAGCTTCCGGTGAAGATCGCCGGGGGGCACAGCCAGTCGGTGAAGTTCACGGCGTCCGCCAACGCCAACGGTCCGGTCCCGATGACGGCCCAGCTGTACACGGAGGACGGCAAGCCCTACGGCAAGCCCATGACCTTCACCGTGAAAGTCTCCGAGATCACGCCGACGGTGATGCTGGTGATCGCAGGCGGTTTCCTGCTGCTCGCCCTCGCCGGCATCAGGATGTACACCCACCGCAAGCGCACCGCTGCACGCGAGGCGGAGGCAGCGGACGCGGCGGGTGCGGCGGACGCTGAGGACGCTGAGGACGAGCCGGA
Source organism: Streptomyces sp. NPDC000229 (assembly GCF_040300825.1). Taxonomy (NCBI): domain Bacteria; kingdom Bacillati; phylum Actinomycetota; class Actinomycetes; order Kitasatosporales; family Streptomycetaceae; genus Streptomyces; species Streptomyces sp. NPDC000229. The sequence continues at coordinate 33,535 of NZ_JBEPEL010000049.1, read as the reverse complement.
CGAGCAGGACACGGCGGGAACGCCAGACGCTTCGAGTACGGCGGACGGGCCGGGCACGGTGGGAACGGCGGACGAGCCGGACACCGCTGCCGAATCCGGAACCGGCGCGGAGACGGACCTGGAGGCCGGCGGCACGACTGCGCAGAGCGACGATCCCGAGCAGCCGAGTGACCCGACGCCGGACACCGGAGCGCAAAGCACCGACCCGTCGGGCCAGGGTGAGAAAGTGGACCGTTGAGCGATGTCGTGGCCGGTCGGCCGGGGACGATGAGGTGGGGTAAACCATGAACGCGCCGTACGACGGTGACCGCGGTCAAAGCGCGGGCGGCGGCAGCGCGCCTTCCGGCGAGATGCCCCCCGGGGCGGGCCATGTGCCGCCCCCGGTCCCGCCACCTGCCCCGGATCCGTACGTCCAGCACGCCTACGAGCAGGATCCGTACGGCAGCCAGGACCTGGCCGCCCAGGACCCGGTCGGCGAGGCGCTCTACGACAGAGCGGCACACCCGCCGCCCCCGCCCGGCACCTACGAGGAGCCCCCGCCGCTCTACCAGCAGCCCGCCGCGCCGCAGTACGCACCGGACCCCCGGGTCTGGGCGCAGACCCCGCCGCCCGAGCCCGACGGACCGTCCCGTCACCTTCCTTACGGCGACGACGCCAGGACCGTTCAGTTCACCGGCGTCGACGACCTCGTCACGCACGCCGCCGAGGAGCAGCCCGAGCCGGACGCGTTCGCGCACCTCTACCGGGACCAGCAGGGCCACGGGCAGCCGCCCGCCCCGCAGGAGCCCGAACCGGCACCCACGGCCGCGCCCGCCCCGAAGAAGTCCGGCGGTCGCGCGTCGAGCCTGCTGAAGTCGAGCGCCGTGATGGCCGCCGGCACGCTGGTCTCCCGCCTCACCGGCTTCGTACGCAGCCTGGTGATCACCGGCGCCCTGGGTGCCGCCCTGCTCGGTGACACCTACACCATCGCGGCCACCCTGCCGACGATGATCTACATCCTGACCGTCGGCGGCGGCCTCAACTCGGTCTTCGTGCCTCAGCTCGTCCGCTCGATGAAGGACGACGAGGACGGCGGCGAGGCGTACGCCAACCGGCTGCTGACCCTCGTCATGGTCGCGCTCGGCGTGATCGTCACCCTCGCCGTGTTCGGCGCCCCGCTGCTGATCCGCGCCATGTCGGACACGATCGCGAGCGACGCCGCCGCGAACAGCGTGGCCGTCACCTTCGCACGCTTCTGCCTGCCCACGATCTTCTTCATGGGCGTCCACGTGGTGATGGGTCAGATCCTCAACGCCCGCGGCAAGTTCGGCGCGATGATGTGGACCCCGGTCCTCAACAACATCGTCGTCATCTTCACCTTCTCCATGTTCATCTGGGTCTACGGATCCTCCGCCGAATCCCAGATGGGTGTCACGACCATCCCGGACGAAGGCATCCGGCTGCTCGGCATCGGCACTCTCCTCGGCCTGGTGGTCCAGGCCCTGGCGATGGTTCCGTACCTGCGCGAGGCCGGGTTCCGCTTCCGCCCCCGCTTCGACTGGAAGGGCCACGGGCTCGGCAAGACCGTCAAGTTGGCCAAGTGGACCGTCCTGTTCGTCCTCGCCAACCAGGCCGGTGTCGTGGTCGTCACCCAGCTCGCCACGGCCGCGGGCAAGGCCTCCGGCACGGACGGTGCGGGCTTCCTCGCCTACTCCAACGCCCAGCTCATCTGGGGCATGCCGCAAGCCATCATCACCGTCTCGGTCATGGCAGCGCTCCTGCCGCGCATCTCGCGCGCCGCCCACGACAACGACCCGGGCGCCGTCCGCGACGACATCTCCCAGGGGCTGCGGAACTCCGCCGTCGCGATCGTGCCGGTCGCCTTCCTGTTCCTCGCCCTCGGCGTCCCGATGTGCACCCTGCTGTACGCGTCCAGCGGCACCGAGGCGGCCCGCAGCATGGGCTTCATCCTGATGGCCTTCGGCCTCGGCCTGATCCCCTACTCGGTGCAGTACGTCGTCCTCCGCGGCTTCTACGCCTACGAGGACACCCGAACGCCCTTCTACAACACGGTGATCGTGGCCGGCGTCAACGCGGCGGCCTCAGCGGCCTGCTACTTCCTCCTCCCGGCTCGCTGGGCCGTCGTCGGCATGGCGGCCTCCTACGGCCTCGCATACGCCGTCGGCGTCGGTGTCGCCTGGCGGCGGCTGCGCAACCGGCTGGGCGGTGACCTGGACGGCGCACACGTCGTCCGCACCTACGCCCGGCTCTCCATGGCGTCCGTCCCCGCGGCGGTCCTCGGCGGCGCCGCCGCCTTCGGCATCCTCAAGGCCCTGGGCGACGACGCCTTGGGATCGCTCGCGGCGCTCGTGGGCGGTGGGATCGTACTGATGGTCGTGTTCTACGTCGGGGCACGGAAGATGCGGATCGAAGAGCTCAACGCCATGGTCGGCATGGTCCGCGGCCGTCTCGGACGATAGATACGAGGGCTCGCACAACCATCGTCGGCGACCGCGTGTCGTGCATAGCGCCGGACTGTGGGCACAATTGGCATGGCTGTTGGATGTGGCGCAACGGATGGGGAGGCAGGAACGACGGTGGCGGAACGTAGCACGGCTGCCGTCGACGTGGCCGACAACAGCGGAGAAGACCCGCTGACCGCCAAGGCGGGCAAGGCCGCGAGCGACGGGGTGGCGGAAGCGCAGAACACGGCGGAGCAGTCCGCCAAGGACGGCGACGGCGAGCGGCGGGGCGGCGAGCAGTCCGTCATCACGACGCCCGAGCTCCACAGTGGCCACAAACTCGCCAGACGCTACCGGCTCGAGGAGTGCGTCACCCGTCTGGACGGCTTCAGCAGCTGGCGCGCCGTCGACGAGAAACTGCGCCGGGCCGTCGGGGTCCACATCCTCCCCGCCGATCACCCGAGGGCCCGTTCGGTGCTCGCCGCGGCACGCTCCTCGGCGCTCCTCGGCGACCCCCGTTTCGTCCAGGTCCTGGACGCAGTCGAGGAGAACGACCTCGTCTACGTCGTCCACGAGTGGCTCCCGGACGCCACGGAGCTCACCGCGCTGCTCGCGGCCGGCCCGCTCGAGGCGCACGACGCCTACCAACTCGTCAGCCAGGTCTCCCAAGCCATGGCCGCCGCCCACCGCGAAGGCCTTGCCCACCTGCGGCTCACCCCGAGCGCCGTCCTGCGCAGCTCCACCGGCCAGTACCGGATCCGCGGGCTCGCCGTGAACGCCGCCCTGCGCGGCATCAGCGCCGAACGCCCCCAGCGCACCGACACCGAGGCGATCGGCGCTCTGCTGTACGCGGCGCTGACCAAGCGCTGGCCGTACGAGAACGATGCCTACGGTCTGTCGGGGCTGCCCAAGGGAGTCGGGCTGATCCCGCCGGACCAGGTGCGGGCCGGTGTGCACCGCGGCCTGTCCGAGATCGCCATGCGCGCCCTGGTCAACGACGGCGCGACCGCGTCCCGCCAGGAGCCTCCCTGCACCACGCCCGACGAGCTCGCCAAGGCCGTCGCAGCCATGCCGCGGATCCGCCCGCCGGAGCCCGACTTCCCGACGCCCCTCGAGTACCAGCGCACGACCTACCAGCAGGGCAACTACGGCCGTTCCCCGCGCCCCGGCGTGGCGGCCGCCGTGGCCACGGCGGTCCCGCCGCCCCCGCTGCAGAGCCGTACGGGCAAGGCCCTCAAGTGGGCCGTCTCCGCACTCCTCATCGCCGCCCTGGGCCTGGGCAGCTGGCAGGTCGCCGACAAGTTGCTCGACCAGAGGGGCGACACGAAGACCGGGGACACGGGAACCCAGACGTCTCCGGGCGGTCAGAACCAGAAGAAGCCGCAGAAGCCCCCGCAGCCACTGCGGATCGCCGACGCCGGTGAGTTCATGCCCGGCGGCTCCGGAATACAGGTCGACGAGGTACCGAACGCGGTGGACGACAAGACCGAGACCGCGTGGATCACCCCGCAGTATTTGGGTTACGCGAACTTCGGCAACCTCACCAACCGCAAGCAGGGCAGCGGGATCATCGTCGACCTCGGCAGCGTGCAGAATGTCCGCGGCATCGACGTGACCATGTACCGCGCGGGCCAGAAGGCACAGGTGCTGGCAGCCGACGAGGAAGCGACAGATCCGAGTGGGCAGGATGACTTCCCGCACGTCTTGACGAAGCTCGACACGGTGGGGGACCGGCTCAAGGCGACCGTGGACAAGCCCGTGCGCACGCGCTACGTACTCATCCACATCACCGAGCTGCCGTCCGACGGGACCGGGAACGGCTTCCGCGGCGGAATTTCCGAGATCAAGGTGCTCGGCTGACGGCTGCCGACCGGCAGAGGTACTGCCGAGGGGCGGGAACCGGAGAGGGGAGGTGGCGGCATGACGAGCGGGGCACCCGAGGAATTCAGCGACCAGGATCTCCTGGCACGCCACGTCGCCGGAGATCCGGACGCCTTCGGTGAGCTCGTACGTCGCCACCGCGACCGGCTCTGGGCCGTAGCGCTGCGCACGCTGGGGGACCGCGAGGAGGCCGCCGACGCCGTCCAGGACGCTCTTGTGTCCGCCTTCCGGGCCGCCCACACCTTCCGCGGCCAGTCCGCCGTCACGACCTGGCTGCACCGCATCACCGTGAACGCTTGCCTCGACCGCGCCCGCAAGGCCGCCTCCCGCAAGACGTCACCTGTCGACGACACCGAACGGCTGGAGCAGCTCCTGGAGCCGCACGAATCGGCCGAGGCCCCGGCCGAGCGGCAGGACCTCCACCGCGAGCTGCTCGCCGCGCTCGAGAAGCTTCCCGCAGATCAGCGCGCTGCTCTGGTGCTCGTGGACATGCAGGGCTATCCGGTCGCCGAGGCGGCACGTGTCCTGGACGTGCCGACGGGGACGGTGAAGAGCCGCTGTGCGCGAGGGAGGGCCCGGCTCCTCCCGCTGCTCACTCATCTGCGCGGTGACACCGTGGATAACGATGGTGTGGACCGGGGAAGGAACCGGACGCCAGGGACATCCGTCCCACCGGCGTCGGGACCAAGGGATGCAGGACCGAGCGATCCTGCTGCTGTGAAGGGCGGAGGTGGGCGCGCGTGACATCCACGACCGACACGACTCAGCACCCGGACGTCTCGGAGATCTCCGAACTCACCGAAGGACTTCTCCCTCCGTCCCGGACGGCCGATGTCCGCGCCCATCTGGACAGCTGCGCGCTGTGCGCCGATGTCCGGTCCTCCCTGGAGGAGATCCGCGGGCTCCTGGGGACCCTTCCTGGCCCCACCCGGATGCCGACCGACATCGCCGAGCGCATCGACGCCGCTTTGGCCGCCGAAGCGCTGCTGGATGCCACCGCCCCCGCGGAGACGGCCGAGCATGTTTCACGTGAAACAGCGCCTTCCTCGGTCACCCGGGAGCCAGCTCCTGCCGACCGACCCGCCGGCCATCCGCGGGCTGCCACTGGCCCCGGCCGCGGGCGGCCCGCTCGGCGTCGGCGCCGTACGGCCGTGCTCGGCGCAGTCTTCGGCGCCGCTGCCATGGGCGTGAGCGTCCTTCTCTTCCAGGCGATCCAGACCGGGGACGACCCCGCCGGATCCAAGACGGCGGACACCGCCATCAGCGCCCCCGACAACAGGACGTTCTCCGGTGCAGCCGTGAAGGACCGGGTCGAGGCCCTTCTCACCACCGAGAAGACCTCCCAGTCCCCCCGTACGGAGAAGCAGCCTCCCTCGGTCGAAAACCCGTCGACGATGTCCACCGAAGAGGCCGTGACGGTACCGCCCTGCATCCAGGCGGGCACCGGACGCAGCGATCAGGCACTCGCCGCACAGCCAGGCACGTACGACGGCAAGCCCGCCTATCTGGTGGTCCTGCCGCACGCCACCGACCCGTCTCAGGTCCAGGCGTACGTCCTCGACGCCTCCTGCATCGCCACGCAGAAGAGCACCAAGGCGGACGTGCTGCTGACAGACGCCTACCCTCGTCCCTGACTCACGCCTTCGTGCCGCACGGACGCCTCGGGAATGCACGCCCCGTAGGATCCGTTGGGTGGGGTGAGAGTCCTAGACCGGCCCCCTAGGCAGTAGGCAGTCTGCAGAGACGAGGAAGAAACCCGTGAGCGACGTCCGTAACGTGATCATCATCGGCTCCGGGCCCGCCGGCTACACGGCTGCGCTCTATACGGCGCGAGCCTCGCTGAAGCCGCTGGTCTTCGAAGGTGCCGTCACCGCCGGTGGTGCGCTCATGAACACGACCGACGTGGAGAACTTCCCCGGCTTCCGTGACGGGATCATGGGTCCCGACCTGATGGACAACATGCGGGCCCAGGCCGAGCGCTTCGGCGCCGAGCTCGTCCCGGACGATGTTGTCTCGGTCGACCTGACCGGCGACATCAAGACGGTGACCGACACGGCCGGCACGGTGCACCGCGCCAAGGCCGTGATCGTGACGACCGGCTCCCAGCACCGCAAGCTTGGCCTGCCGAACGAGGACGCGCTGTCGGGCCGCGGCGTCTCCTGGTGCGCCACCTGTGACGGGTTCTTCTTCAAGGACCAGGACATCGCCGTGGTGGGCGGCGGCGACACCGCCATGGAGGAGGCGACCTTCCTCTCCCGGTTCGCCAAGTCCGTCACCATCATCCACCGCCGTGACACGCTGCGGGCCTCCAAGGCCATGCAGGAGCGTGCCTTCGCCGACCCGAAGATCAAGTTCGCTTGGGACAGCGAGGTCGCGGCGATCCACGGCGAGCAGAAGCTCACTGGTGTGACGCTGCGCAACACGAAGACCGGCGAGACCTCCGAGCTTCCGGTGACCGGCCTGTTCATCGCCGTGGGCCACGACCCGCGCACGGAGCTGTTCAAGGGCCAGCTGGAGCTCGACGACGAGGGCTACCTCAAGGTGGACGCGCCATCGACCCGCACCAACCTGGCCGGTGTCTTCGGTGCCGGTGACGTCGTGGACCACACCTACCGCCAGGCGATCACGGCCGCTGGTACGGGCTGCTCCGCCGCGCTCGACGCCGAGCGTTTCCTGGCGGCTCTCGCCGATGGTGAGAAGGCCGCCGAGCCGGAGAAGACCGCCACGGTCTGACGGACTGACCACCTTTCTCCACCCACACCCGCGAAATGAAGGAGGCCGCCGTGGCCGGCGACCTGAAGAACGTGACCGACGACTCCTTCGAAGAGGATGTCCTCAAGAGCGACAAGCCCGTACTGGTGGACTTCTGGGCCGCCTGGTGCGGTCCGTGCCGCCAGATCGCTCCGTCGTTGGAAGCCATCGCCGCCGAGCACGGTGACCAGATCACGATCGTCAAGCTCAACATTGACGAGAACCCGGCCACCGCCGCCAAGTACGGCGTCATGTCGATCCCGACGCTGAACGTCTACAAGGACGGCGAGGTCGCCAAGACCATCGTCGGCGCCAAGCCGAAGGCCGCGATCGTCCGCGACCTGGAGCCGTTCCTCGGTGACGCCGCCAAGGCCTGACGCCGCTGTTTCACGTGAAACACGAACGGCCCACCCCCTCGGGGTGGGCCGTTCGGCGTACGGCCTTTCGGCAGTCCTCACAGTGGCCGCAGCACCGGCTCCTTCTGGACGGCCCCCAGAAGGCGGTCGAGCGCCAGCTCGACGTCTTCCTTCCAGGACAGCGTCGTCCGCAGTTCCAGCCGGAGCCTCGGGTACGTCGGATGCGGGCGCACAGTCTTGAAGCCGACGGCCAACAGGTGGTCGGCCGGAAGGACGCAGGCCGGTTCCTTCCAGCGGGCGTCACCGAACGCCTCGATGGCCTTGAACCCACGGCGCAACAGATCCTTCGCCACGGTCTGCACCATCACCCGCCCCAGGCCCTGCCCCTGGTAGCCGGGCGTGATCCACGCCGTCATGAGCTGAACGGCATCGGGGGACACCGGGCTCGTCGGAAAGGCGGTGGAGCGCGGCACATACGCGGGCGGGGCATAGAGAACGAACCCCACCGGTACCTCGTCCACATAGACCACCCGGCCGCAGGAGCCCCAGTCCAGCAGCACGGCGGAGATCCAGGCTTCCTTCTCCAGCTCCGGTGTGCCGGCCTTTACCGCGGCTTCTCCGCTGACCGGATCAAGCTCCCAGAAGACGCACGCGCGGCACCGTTTGGGGAGATCCGGAAGGTTGTCCAACGTGAGCGGTACGAGCCGACGCCCCATGAAGGCTGTTCCTCACTTCCTTCGCCTGCCGCTCCAAGAGCGGCGGTCAGCGCGCTCCGTTCTCGGAGCAGGCTGCCGATGAACCCGCCGACCGCACCGAGTCCCAGTCCTGCTGTCAGCAGTTGGCTGCGGCTCACCTCTCGCATGCCTGGCTCTCCCTCCGAGGTGGATCGGGCGGATGCGCATACCAGAACGCATCGTATCGATCGGGTGATGACACGCATACGGGAAGCGGCCAAAGGGCGGACCGTGTTCCGGTGAACACCGGAACACGGTCCGCCCTCAAACCTGTGCAATGAGCGCGGAGGAACGCTCCCGCTCAGTCCTCGTCGTCGGCCGGGGAGTTCTCCTCGGCCAGTCCCTTCTCCAGAACTCGCCCCTCGCCAGGGGCCATGCTGCCCAGGATGCGCTCCAGATCCTCCATCGAGGCGAACTCGACGACGATCTTGCCCTTCTTCTGTCCCAGGTCGACCTTCACCCGCGTCTCAAAGCGATCGGAGAGCCGGGTAGCGAGTTCGGAGAGGGCCGGCGAGACCCGCGCGCCCGCTCGCGGTCGCTTCGCCTTCGGCGCGCTGCTGGGCTCCGAGCCCATCAGCGTCACGATCTCCTCCACCGCCCGGACCGAGAGGCCCTCGGCCACGATTCGGTACGCCAGCTTCTCCTGCGCCTCGGGGTCCTCCACGGACAGCAGCGCCCTGGCGTGACCCGCCGACAGCACACCGGCGGCGACCCGGCGCTGGACCGTCGGTGACAGGCGCAGCAGACGCAGCGTGTTGGAGACCTGCGGACGCGAGCGACCGATGCGATCGGCCAGCTGCTCGTGGGTGCAGTTGAAGTCCTTCAGCAGCTGGTCATAGGCCATGGCCTCTTCCACCGGATTCAGCTGCGCCCGGTGCAGGTTCTCCAGCAGGGCGTCCAGCAGCAGCTGCTCGTCCTCGGTGGCGCGGACAATCGCCGGAATGCTGTCCAGGCCCGCTTCACGGCAGGCCCGCCAGCGGCGCTCGCCCATGATGAGCTCATAGCGCTCGGGGCCCAGCTGGCGCACGACGACCGGCTGGAGCAGCCCCACCTCCTTGATGGAGGTCACCAGCTCGGCCAGGGCGTCTTCGTCGAACACCTCTCGCGGCTGACGCGGGTTCGGCGTGATGGCGTCCAGCGGAAGCTCGGCGAAGTACGCAACAGCCGACGTCTCGTCGTCGGCGACCACCTCGGGCTCAGCCACTGGAGGTGCACTGTCGACAGACGCCTGGCTCTGCGGCAGCGTGGCCACCCTTCCGGCGTCCACTCCCCGCTCGGCCACCAGGGACGGAATCGACCCCGGAGAGGTGGACCCCGCCCCGACCGACGGCGTCGGTCGCTCCTGGGGTGCGGCGGGGATCAGCGCACTGAGCCCTCGCCCCAGCCCCCTACGTCGCTCGCTCACTGGATCCCCTCCGACATGCTGTGCTGGTTGTTCTGGTTGCCCATATGGGTGTGCTGGGCGTCGTAGTGGATACCGACTCCCCGCAGGGCGATCTCGCGGGCCGCTTCGAGATACGACAGCGAACCGCTGGAACCGGGGTCGTACGTCAGGACCGTCTGCCCGTAGCTCGGTGCCTCCGAGATGCGGACTGACCGCGGAATGCTGGTCCGCAGTACCTCGTCACCGAAGTGGCTGCGAACCTCCTCGGCCACCTGCGACGCGAGCCTGGTCCGGCCGTCATACATGGTGAGCAGAATCGTCGAGACATGCAGCGCCGGGTTCAGGTGGCCGCGTACAAGGTCGACGTTCTTCAGGAGCTGACCGAGACCCTCCAGGGCGTAGTACTCGCACTGGATGGGGATCAGCACCTCGGCGCCGGCCACCAGGGCGTTGACCGTGAGCAGACCGAGCGACGGCGGGCAGTCGATGAGGATGTAGTCCAGCGGCTGCTCATACGCTTGGATCGCCCGCTGCAATCGGCTTTCCCGGGCCACCAGTGACACCAGCTCGATCTCCGCACCGGCGAGATCGATGGTGGCCGGTGCACAGAAGAGACCCTCGACGTCCGGGACCGGCTGGACCACATCGGAGAGCGGCTTGCTGTCGATCAGGACGTCGTAGATCGAGGGGACTTCGGCATGGTGGTCGATACCGAGTGCCGTGGAGGCGTTTCCCTGCGGGTCGAGGTCGATGACCAGAACGCGAGCACCATGCAGTGCCAGCGACGCGGCAAGGTTCACCGTCGTGGTGGTCTTTCCCACCCCGCCCTTCTGGTTGGCGACCACCATGATGCGGGTCTGCTCAGGCCGGGGAAGCCCCTCGCCTGCACGGCCCAGAGCCTCCACCGCCAGCTGGGCGGATCGGCCAATAGGGGTGTCGTCCATCGGGGGCGGTGTTTCACGTGAAACATCCTCCCCCGCCGATTCGGTACGGGGACCGGGGACCGGATCGGTCATCGGTCCCGCGATGTTGGCGTTGGACCGCAAGGATTCACTCTCCTCGGCTTCAGGCTCGCGATGAACAGAGCCTGCCATGCTTTCGGGGTCGTGAACCAGCGAGGCCCGTGGTTCTGTGGAGAACTCCACCTCTGTGGACAACTCCGTAGCCCGCGTGGGTGGCTTACGGTCGCGCGGCGTGGCAGCCGCGCGACCGCGGCTGATGATTCCCTGCAGCAGTGAGCGACGTTTCACGTGAAACATTGATGCACTCGCCGCAGGGTCCGGGCGTCACGACACTCCGAAATGCGTACGTATGAGGATCAACCAGGCGTCAACGATGGCGTCGGGAGGTCCTGGCCGCCTTGGCTCGCTTGGCGGCGAATCGCACGCCGCCAGGGCTCTCGCCGACCTCCACCCGCACGACGGTCGACAGCGGGTCGACGATGCCTTCGCCGACCTGGAGGACTGAGGTCTCCACGACACCCAGCTTGCTCAATGCGGCCCGGGCGCCTTGGAGCTCTTCCTCCGCCGTGTCGCCCTTGAGTGCCAGCATCTCTCCATAGGGGCGCAGCAGAGGCACGCCCCAACCGGCCAGCCGGTCCAACGGGGCGACGGCACGCGCCGTGACGACATGGACGGGCGGCAGCTTGCCGAGGACTTCCTCGGCACGTCCGCGCACCACCGTCACATGGTCCAGGCCGAGCAGTTCCACGACCTCCTGGAGGAAGTTCGTACGGCGAAGCAGCGGCTCAAGAAGGGTGATCTTCAGGTCGGGGCGGACCAAGGCCAGCGGGATGCCGGGCAGGCCGGCTCCGGAGCCGACATCGCAGACCGTGACCCCCTCGGGCACGACCTCGGAGAGCACCGCGCAGTTCAGCAGGTGCCGCTCCCACAGCCTCGGGACCTCCCGGGGGCCGATCAGGCCACGCTTGACGCCCGCGTCCGCGAGGAGCTCCGCGTACCGGACAGCCTCGGGGAAGAACTCACCGAAAACCGTCCGCGCTTCTTGAGGCGCATGGGGAAGCTCTTCTGCCTCCGTCACGGGAACCGTCCTTCCGTACCGCATGACCGCACTGGGTGCTGATCCCAGTGATCAGTGACTATCAGGCTGACAAGATCGGCCCCGTCTGCGAACAGACGGGGCCGACACTACGAGGGGTGGTCAGGCAGGGAGTACGACGACGAAGCGCTGCGGCTCCTCGCCCTCGGACTCACTGCGCAGACCGGCGGCGGCCACCGCGTCGTGCACGACCTTGCGCTCGAACGGGGTCATCGGCTTCATCCTCACCGGCTCACCGGTGCTCTTCACCTCGTCGGCGGCCTGGGCACCCAGCTCGGCGAGCTCGGTGCGCTTCTTGGCCCGGAACCCCGCGATGTCCAGCATCAGCCGACTGCGGTCACCGGTCTCCCGGTGCACAGCGAGACGCGTCAGCTCCTGAAGCGCCTCCAGCACCTCGCCGTCGTGGCCCACCAGCTTCTGGAGGTCGCGGCTGCCCGAGTCGCTGATGATCGAGACCGCGGCGCGGTCCGCCTCGACGTCCATGTCGATGTCGCCGTCGAGATCGGCGATGTCGAGCAGGCCCTCGAGGTAGTCGGCCGCGATCTCGCCCTCCTGCTCCAGGCGGGTCAGGGTGTCGCCACCCTGGGCGGCGGAGGTGGTGCCTTCCGTCACGGATGGACTCCTTCTACTTCTTGGACGACGGGTGCTTGGGCCGCTGCTGGCCCTTGCGCTGTCCGGTCTTGGCTTGGCGTGCGGAACCACCGGCGGGCTTGGCCGCCTGCGTCGGCTTGGTGTCCTGGGGCTCGTCGGACTTCTCCAGGGACGTCTTCGCCGTGGACTGCTGAGCGCCCCCGGCCTGGCGCTTCGCCTTGGGCTGGCGCTTGGGCTGCTGGCGCCGGGTCGCGGCCGCGTTCTCCGCCTCGGCGGTGGCCGGGTCGACCTTCTGCACGGAACCGTCGGCCTGCGCGGTGAACCCGGCCTTGGCAAGGGCGGTGACGAACTTGCGCTCGTTGTCGTTGCGGTCCGGTCCCTTGGCCACGATGGCCTGGACGACGGCGCGCCGCCGACGACCGCGAACCTCACCGTGGGAGGTGACGCTCTTCACCAGGCGCTGCAGGTAGTGGTCCTGCGCCTTGCTGCCCGGGGTCGGATTCTGGTTGATCACGTACATCTGCTGGCCCATGGTCCACACGTTGGTGGTCAGCCAGTAGACGAGGACACCGACCGGGAAGTTGATGCCCATCACGGCGAAGATGACCGGGAAGATGTACATCAGCATCTTCTGCTGCTGCATGTACGGGGTCTTCACCGTCAGATCGACGTTCTTCTGCATCAGCTGGCGCTGGGTGAAGAACTGCGACAGCGACATCAGGACGATCATGACCGCGGTGACGATGCGGACATCCGTCAGCGAGGCGTTGAGCGCCTCGACCTTGCCCGGGTCGTCCATGAACTTCGCGGCGATCGGCGCGCCGAAGATATGGGCCTCACGGGCGCTGTTCACCAGGTCCTGGTTGAGGACACCGATCGTGTCACCCGAGGCGATCTTCGACAGCACGTGGTACAGAGCGAAGAAGAACGGCGACTGCGCCAGGATGGGAAGGCACGAGGAGAGCGGATTGGTGCCCGTCTCCTTGTACAGCTTCATCATCTCTTCGGACTGACGCTGCTTGTCGTTCTTGTAGCGCTCCTGGATCGCCTTCATCTTCGGCTGGAGCGCCTGCATGTTCCGGGTCGACTTGATCTGCTTCACGAAGAGCGGGATCAGGCAGATCCGGATCAGCACCACCAGGGACACGATCGACAGACCCCAGGCCCAGCCCGTGTCGGGTCCGAAAACCGCCCCGTACAGCTTGTGGAACTGGACGATGATCCACGAGACGGGTGTGGTGATGAAGCTGAACAGACTGGCAATCGTGTCCACTAATCAGGCTCCTTGAGCATTGGGCGAGGTCTCTGCGGCCGGGCTCGTCTCGGCGGAGTTCCCGCCCTTGCCGCCGCGCAGCGCATCGCGCAGCATTTCGTGCCAGCGCGGGCGCTTACGAGGGGGAACATGGTCCACGCCACCCGGCGACCACGGGTTGCACCGCAGAATGCGCCAGGCGGTCAGGGCTGTGCCCTTGACCGCGCCGTGCCGGTCGATGGCCGTGAATCCGTAGTGGGAACACGACGGGTAGTACCGGCAGACGGGGCCGAGCAGCGGGCTGATCGTCCACTGGTACAGCTTGATCAGAGCCAGCAGCGGGTACTTCATCGCGCGCCCCCTCCCAGCAACCGCTGAAGGGCGGCATCCAGGTCTCGGGCCAGCTGTGCATGGTCGGCGTCGCCCGCTCCGGGCAGCGCTCGTACTACCACCAGGCTACCGGGGGGCAGTGAAGGCAGCCGGTCGCGCATGAGGTGGCGAAGTCTGCGCTTCACCTGGTTACGCACGACCGCGCCGCCCACCGCCTTGCTGACGACGAAACCCGCACGTGTCGGGGGAGCGCTCTCCCCTGACGCGTGCGGGTCCGTTGCACCGCTTCTTAGGTGGACGACGAGGAGCGGGCGGCCGGCCCGGCGTCCTCGGCGTACCGCGGTCGCGAAGTCCTCGCGCCGCCTCAGCCGATTCTCGGTAGGCAGCACGTCATGACCTGTTTAAGCGATCAGGCGGACAGGTTGGCGCGACCCTTGCTGCGGCGGTTCGCCAGGATGGCGCGGCCGGCGCGGGTACGCATGCGCAGACGGAAACCGTGGGTCTTCGCGCGACGACGGTTGTTCGGCTGGAAGGTGCGCTTGCTCACTCGGGGGCTCCAGAAATGATTCGGGTGGTGGCGGGACATCGCCTGGCTGTCACCGTGCGCCCACGAGTAGCTCGCAATACGCCCGAGTGCACCGCTTTCACGATCACTGACCGTGATCTTTGCCCATCGGAGGCAGGCGGCAGCAGCCATCGACAACTCGACCTGGTTACGGTACGCGCGGCTACGCCATCCGGTCAAACCGGCCCGGTGTCGTGGTCCACTATGCACAGGCTGTGGACAACAACTTGAACCACGTGAGCCGCCGCGACTACCGTGGCTGAACTCGGATTCCTTTCCTGCCTGTCCTTCCATCCCGTCCCGAGAACCACACATTCGTGGGACCTGTGAGAGAGCGTGCCTTGTGGCTGACGTACCTGCTGATCTTGCCGCAGTGTGGCCACGAGTGCTGGAGCAGCTTCTCGGCGAGGGCCAGCAGGGCATCGAGCCGAAGGACAAGCAGTGGATCGAGCGCTGCCAGCCGCTGGCCCTGGTGGCGGACACCGCGCTGCTCGCCGTCCCCAATGAATGGGGCAAGCGTGTCCTGGAGGGCCGTCTCGCCCCACTGATCAGCGACACGCTCAGCCGGGAGTGCGGCCGCCCGATCCGGATCGCGATCACCGTCGACGACTCCGCCGGCGACCCGCCGCCCGCCCCCTCGGCGCCCGGCCGACAGCAGCCTCAGCAGCCCCGGTACGACGAGCGGCAGCAGAACGAGGCGTACGACAAGCCGTACGAGAAGTACGACGGCTACGGGCACCGGCCCATGCCCGACGACGGGCTGCCGACCGTGCGCCCCGCCTACCCCGAGTACCAGCAGCAGCGCCCCGAGCCGGGCTCCTGGCCGCGCACCCAGGAGGACCTGTCCTGGCAGCAGCCGCGGCTCGGCGGCTTCCAGGAGCGCGACCCGTATGCGACGCCCCGCCCGCAGCAGCCGCACCACGACTACCGCGGTCCGCAGCCGTCCGACCCCTCTCCGTACGACCAGCCGCGCGGCGACCGGCGCGAGCTCCCGGACGGCCCCGGCCAACGCCCCGGGGGCGCGGCGAGCGGCACGGGGACGGGCGCCGGAGCCGCGGGCGGCCGGCCCGGTGAGCCGCACGCGCGGCTCAACCCCAAGTACCTGTTCGACACCTTCGTCATCGGGTCGTCCAACCGGTTCGCGCACGCGGCCGCCGTCGCGGTAGCGGAGGCGCCGGCCAAGGCGTACAACCCCCTCTTCATCTACGGGGAGTCCGGACTCGGCAAGACGCACCTGCTGCACGCGATCGGGCACTACGCGCGCAGCCTCTACCCCGGTACGCGGGTGCGGTACGTGAGCTCGGAGGAGTTCACCAACGAGTTCATCAACTCCATTCGCGACGGCAAGGGCGACACCTTCCGCAAGCGCTACCGCGATGTGGACATCCTGCTCGTCGACGACATCCAGTTCCTGGCGAGCAAGGAGTCGACGCAGGAGGAGTTCTTCCACACCTTCAATACGCTCCACAACGCCAACAAGCAGATCGTCCTGTCCTCGGACCGGCCGCCCAAGCAGCTGATGACCCTGGAGGACCGGCTGCGCAACCGCTTCGAGTGGGGTCTGACCACGGACGTGCAGCCGCCGGAGCTGGAGACGCGGATCGCGATCCTCCGCAAGAAGGCGGTGCAGGAGCAGCTCAACGCCCCGCCGGAGGTCCTGGAGTTCATCGCCTCCCGCATCTCGCGCAACATCCGAGAGCTGGAGGGCGCGCTGATCCGGGTGACGGCGTTCGCGAGCCTCAACCGGCAGCCGGTCGACCTGGTGCTGACCGAGGGCGTGCTGAAGGACCTGATCCCAGGCGGTGAGGACGCCGCCCCGGAGATCACGGCCGGCGCCATCATGGCGGCCACCGCCGACTACTTCGGGCTGACGGTCGAGGACCTGTGCGGATCGTCGCGCAGCCGCGTGTTGGTGACGGCCCGCCAGATCGCCATGTACCTGTGCCGGGAGCTGACCGACCTGTCGCTTCCGAAGATCGGTGCCCAGTTCGGCGGGCGTGACCATACGACGGTGATGCACGCCGACCGGAAGATCCGGGCGCTGATGGCGGAGCGACGCTCCATCTACAACCAGGTCACCGAACTCACCAACCGCATCAAGAACGGCTGAGGACAGCCGGTCCCTGCCGGAGCCCCGGGCGGGCCCCTGACGGGGTCGGTCGGGGGTGGTTACCCGGGACGGTCCCAGGGAACGGCGCCCCACGGGCCGGCTCGCCGGGAGCGGCTGCCGGGTGCGTTGCCGGGTGCGGGGCGATGAGAAGGCGGTCACGCACGTGTGCGTGTACGCGACGGCTCGCCGACGGAGCCGACGGCCCTGCACCGCGTCCCCGACTGGCCGGGTACCGCCCGTACCGGACAGCCGGACAGCCGCGCACCCGTGCCTTCGGTGCGCCGCTTGGCACGCGCCATCCCAGGACAGCCGAAGAACTTTCGTGCGCGCTGCGCGCCGAGGGACGGCTGATTCGAGCTGGGGGACGGATCGAGGGCGTCCCGGGACACGGTCCCGGGACGCCCTTCGTCGTTGTCCGCACCCTGTGTCGCGCCTGCGCTGTTCGAATAGTTCGGTCGGTCACCGGGTTCTCCACAGCTCTGGCGACGATCTTCAATCCACAGGCTGGGGACTGTGAAGTTGTCCAGACAGCGTCCACAGGCTTGGGTGTGGAGATCACATCTTTGCAGGTCACCTGCTTGTGGATTTGTGGCCGACCGTGCTCCACAGGCTGTGGACGCCGCACTCGTCCACAGGCCGCTTTCGCGGTTGTCCACCGGCGGCCCACAGGCAGCGGTCCATGGTCCACAGCTTCTCCACACCGCTGTCCACTGTTCGGCAACGAAACGCCCGGCCTCACCGCGCCGAGTGAAAGCGGTCACACCAAGGTGGTCGGTTGGCCTGTGGGGAAGCTGGGTAAAACTGGGGACGGCGCTGGGGAGAAGTCGGCCTGTGCTGTGCATCGGGTGTGCAGAACTTTCCCGCGTCCACAGACAGGGGTGGTTGTCCACCGGTCCCGCCCACAGGCGCGGTGGACAAAAAACGGGGTGTGACCTGCGTGGATGGCGTTATCCACCGTTTCCACAGGCCCTACTACTACTCCCACTCAGAGTTACCGGGAAATCCGCTTCGAAGCGGGGCCTGTGCACAACTCGGCCCCGGAGCGCCCGGTGCCTCTTGTCGCGACTTGACCCCGAGCCGCACCGACTGTCGGCGGCGTGCGTCAGACTGGTTCCCGCAGTCGAGATAAGAGCCAGCAACAGCAGGAGGCGGTTCCGGTGAAGATCCGGGTGGAGCGCGATGTACTCGCGGAGGCGGTGGCCTGGGTGGCCCGTAGCCTCCCGGCCCGTCCGCCGGCGCCCGTACTCGCGGGCCTTCTGCTGAAGGCCGAGGACGGCGCGCTCAGCTTCTCCAGCTTCGACTACGAGGTCTCCGCGCGGGTCTCGGTCGAGGCCGAGGTGGAGGAGGACGGCACCGTCCTCGTCTCCGGCCGTCTCCTCGCCGACATCTGCCGCGCCCTCCCCAACCGGCCGGTGGAGATTTCCACAGACGGTGTACGGGCGACCGTGGTCTGCGGCTCGTCCCGGTTCACCCTCCACACCATGCCTGTGGAGGAGTACCCGGCACTGCCGGAGATGCCGACCGCGACCGGCACCGTGCCCGGTGAGGTCTTCGCCTCCGCCGCCGCCCAGGTCGCCATCGCGGCCGGCCGCGACGACACGCTGCCCGTCCTCACCGGCGTGCGCATCGAGATCGAGGGCGACACGGTCACGCTGGCGTCGACCGACCGCTACCGCTTCGCAGTCCGTGAGTTCCTGTGGAAGCCGGAGTCCCCGGACGCCTCCGCGGTCGCCCTGGTGCCCGCCAAGACGCTGCTGGACACCGCCAAGGCGCTGACGAGCGGCGACACCGTCACGCTGGCGCTGTCGGGCTCGGGCAAGGGCGAGGGCCTGATCGGCTTCGAGGGCGCGGGGCGGCGCACCACCACCCGCCTGCTCGAAGGCGACCTCCCGAAGTACCGGACGCTCTTCCCCACCGAGTTCAACTCGGTCGCGGTGATCGAGACGGCGCCGTTCGTCGAGGCCGTGAAGCGTGTGGCGCTGGTGGCCGAGCGGAACACGCCGGTCCGACTGAGCTTCGAGCAGGGTGTGCTGATCCTGGAGGCCGGTTCCAGCGACGACGCACAGGCTGTGGAGCGTGTGGACGCGCAGCTGGAGGGCGACGACATCTCGATCGCCTTCAACCCGACGTTCCTGCTGGACGGCCTGAGTGCGATCGACTCCCCGGTCGCCCAGCTCTCCTTCACCACCTCCACGAAGCCCGCGCTGCTGAGCGGCAAGCCCGCCGTGGACGCGGAGGCCGACGAGGCCTACAAGTACCTGATCATGCCGGTGCGGCTGAGCGGCTGAGCCCGCCGTGGGGGCGGTGCGCCTGAGTGGCTGACCAGGCGCCTGATGAGCGCCTGACCCCACAGGTGTGCGCCCGCATCCGGGCGTAGGCTCGGACGCGGGTACGAACTCTCCGCACACAACGATTGAGGAATCTCTGATGGAGCTCGGTCTCGTCGGTCTCGGCAAGATGGGCGGCAACATGCGCGAGCGCATCCGCCGCGCGGGTCACACCGTCATCGGATACGACCGCAACCCTGACCTCGCCGATGTCCACAGCCTCGAGGAGCTTGTGGGCAAGCTCAAGGGCCCTCGCGTCGTCTGGGTCATGGTTCCGGCCGGTGCCGCGACCCAGTCCACGATCGACGAGCTCGGTGAGCTGCTCTCCCCCGGCGACGTCGTCGTCGACGGCGGCAACTCCCGCTGGACCGACGACGAGAAGCACGCGGCCGAGCTGGGCGAGAAGGGCATCGGATTCGTCGACTGCGGCGTCTCCGGCGGCGTGTGGGGCCTGGAGAACGGCTACGCGCTGATGTACGGCGGCGACGCCGAGAACGTGGCGAAGGTCCAGCCGGTCTTCGACGCGCTGAAGCCCGCGGGCGAGTTCGGTTCCGTCCACGCGGGCAAGGTCGGCGCGGGCCACTTCGCGAAGATGGTCCACAACGGCATCGAGTACGCCATGATGCAGGCGTACGCCGAGGGCTGGGAGCTCCTGGAGAAGGTCGACTCCGTCACCGACGTACGCGAGGTCTTCCGCTCCTGGCAGGAGGGCACGGTCATCCGCTCCTGGCTGCTCGACCTGGCGGTCAACGCACTGGACGAGGACGAGCACCTGGACGGGCTGCGCGGTTACGCACAGGACTCCGGCGAGGGCCGGTGGACCGTGGAGGCCGCCATCGACAACGCGGTCCCGCTGCCGGCGATCACCGCGTCGCTGTTCGCGCGGTTCGCCTCCCGTCAGGACGACTCGCCGCAGATGAAGATGATCGCCGCGCTGCGCAACCAGTTCGGTGGCCACGCGGTCGAGTCCAAGAAGTAGATCCACAGGCTGTGCACCCGGCGGTGCACGGCATGCCGGGGGAAGGTCGGCGCACACCATGCACGTCACGCATCTGTCGCTGGCCGACTTCCGCTCGTACGCCCGGGTCGAGGTCCCTCTCGATCCGGGCGTCAGCGTTTTCGTGGGCGCCAACGGGCAGGGCAAGACCAACCTCGTCGAGGCGGTCGGGTACCTGGCGACGCTCGGCAGCCACCGGGTGTCGTCCGACGCGCCCTTGGTGCGCATGGGCGCCGAGCGGGCGATCATCCGGGCGGCGGTCCGGCAGGGCGAGCGGTCGCAGCTGGTCGAGCTGGAGCTCAACCCGGGCCGGGCGAACCGGGCCCGTATCAACAGGTCGTCCCAGGTCAGGCCGCGCGATGTGCTGGGGATCGTCCGGACGGTGCTGTTCGCGCCCGAGGACCTGGCTCTGGTGAAGGGCGATCCGGGCGAGCGGCGGCGCTTCCTGGACGAGCTGATCACGGCGCGGTCCCCGCGGATGGCGGGCGTACGGTCCGACTACGAGCGCGTGCTGCGGCAGCGCAACACGCTGCTGAAGTCGGCGGCCATGGCGCGGCGGCACGGCGGCCGCTCCATGGACCTGTCCACGCTGGACGTGTGGGACCAGCACCTCGCGCGGGTCGGTGCGGAGCTGCTGGCGCAGCGCCTCGACCTGGTCGCGACGCTGCAGCCGCTGGCGGACAAGGCGTACGAGCAGCTGGCGCCGGGCGGCGGTCCGGTGGCGCTGGAGTACAAGGGCGCCGTGTCCGGGGCGCACGGGCGGGAGGCCCTGTACGAGGGGCTGCTCGCCGCGCTGGCGGAGGTGCGCAAGCAGGAGATCGAGCGGGGCGTCACGCTGGTGGGGCCGCACCGCGACGACCTGGTGCTCAAGCTGGGCGAGCTGCCCGCGAAGGGGTACGCCAGCCATGGCGAGTCCTGGTCGTACGCGCTTTCGCTGCGGCTGGCCTCCTACGACCTGCTGCGCGGTGAGGGCAACGAGCCGGTGCTCGTGCTCGACGACGTCTTCGCGGAGCTGGACGCCCGGCGCCGGGAGCGGCTGGCGGAGCTGGTCGCCCCGGGCGAGCAGGTGCTGGTGACGGCGGCGGTCGACGACGATGTGCCGGGGGTGCTCGCGGGGGCGCGGTACGAGGTGTCGGAGGGGTCGGTGGAGCGGCTGTGACCACTGATCCTCTGCCGGAGCCTTCGGTTCCGTCGGGTCCTTCTGTTCCTTCGGTACCGGAACCGTCCGGGGTCGACCTGGCACGGGTCGCGCTGCGTGCGGCGAAGGAGCAGGCGAAGGCGCGGGGCGCGGCGGCGCAGCAGAAGAAGCAGGCTCGTCGGGGTGGCGGACTGCGCTCGGGCGCGCGGGCCGACGGCCGCGATCCGCTGCCGTTGGGCGCCGCGATCAACCGGCTGATCACCGAGCGCGGGTGGGAGACCCCGGCCGCGGTGGGCGGGGTGATGGGGCGGTGGCCGCAGATCGTGGGCGAGGACCTGGCGAAGCACTGCCTGCCGCTGCGGTACGACGAGGACCCTGAGGAGCGTGTGCTCACGGTGCAGTGCGACTCCACCGCATGGGCCACCCAGCTGCGGCTGCTGGCTCCGCGGCTGGTGGCCCGGCTGAACGAGGACCTGGGGCACGGGACGGTACGGGTGATCAAGGTGCTGGGGCCGGGCGGGCCCCGGCGCGGATACGGCGGGCCTCTTCGGGCGCCGGGCAGCACGGGGCCGGGCGACACGTACGGCTGAGGGGCGGGCCGGGCGGGCGCCTCGCTGTGCGGACGTACGAAGCCGGGGTCGGCCCCCGAGCCCCTCGCCGACCGCTCCCGTCGACCGCTCCCTCCGGCCCGGCTCCCTCCGGCCGAACCTCCGGCCGCTCCCCTCTGCCGCCGGCCGAATCCCCGGCCGAACCTCCGGGCCGGAGCCCAGCCCCGCCCCCTTCCACGTCCCCTCCCCCTGCCGCATCCCGCCCCGGGTGACGGGGCGTTCCGCGGTCGGCCGCTTGCCCCGTCGGAGGCCCCTGGGGCGTGCGGGGGCCGGGGGCGCGGTGAGGCGGTCGTCACCGTTGCTGGAGGTTGACAGGCCGAAGCGCTGAGTGGCGGCGTGAGGCTCTTGGAGCCCCTTCCCGGATATGGGGAGTCGGTCGGCGCCGGTTCAGGGCGGCACATGCGGACTCAGGCACCGGCAAGCCCCCATTAATGTCAGTGCTACCGGTAGACTGGTAGGTAATCCCGCCCACTGCGGAACATGTCGAACGACGCAGCCGCTCCCGGATGCCCGGAGAGACGGCTTGTGCTGTGCCAGAAAGGGCGCTTCGTGGCCGATTCCGGCAACCCCAACGAGAACATTCCGTCCACTGCTGCCGGCGAGAACGGCGAGGTCACCTCGTCGTACGACGCCAGCGCGATCACCGTCCTCGAGGGTCTGGACGCGGTTCGCAAGCGGCCCGGCATGTACATCGGCTCGACCGGTGAGCGTGGACTCCACCACCTCGTACAAGAGGTCGTCGACAACTCCGTCGACGAGGCCCTGGCAGGGCACGCGGACACCATCGACGTGACCATCCTCGCGGACGGTGGCGTCAAGGTCGTGGACAACGGCCGCGGTATCCCCGTGGACATCCACCCTGTCGAGAAGAAGCCGGCCGTCGAGGTCGTGCTCACCGTCCTGCACGCGGGCGGCAAGTTCGGCGGCGGCGGTTACGCCGTCTCCGGTGGTCTGCACGGCGTGGGCGTGTCCGTCGTGAACGCGCTGTCCACCAAGGTGTCGGTCGAGATCAAGCGTGACGGCTACCGCTGGACCCAGGACTACAAGCTTGGCGTCCCCACCGCCCCGCTCGCCAAGCACGAGGCGGTCGAGGACTCCGGTACGACCGTGACGTTCTGGGCGGACCCGGACATCTTCGAGACGACCGAGTACTCCTTCGAGACGCTCTCGCGCCGCTTCCAGGAGATGGCCTTCCTCAACAAGGGCCTGCGGATCACGCTGACCGACGAGCGCGAGTCGGCCAAGGCGACCATGAACGCCGACGACCCGGACGCCGCGGAGACCGCGGAGGAGGCGCCGGCCAGGACCGTCTCGTACCACTACGAGGGCGGCATCGTCGACTTCGTGAAGTACCTGAACTCGCGCAAGGGCGAGCTCATCCACCCCACGGTGATCTCGGTCGAGGCCGAGGACAAGGATCGCCTGCTCGCGGTCGAGATCGCGATGCAGTGGAACTCGCAGTACACGGAGGGTGTGTACTCGTTCGCGAACACCATCCACACCCACGAGGGCGGTACGCACGAAGAGGGCTTCCGCGCCGCTCTGACGGGTCTGGTCAACCGGTACGCGCGCGACAAGAAGCTGCTGCGCGAGAAGGACGACAACCTCACGGGCGAGGACATCCGCGAGGGCCTGACGGCGATCATCTCCGTCAAGCTCGGAGAGCCCCAGTTCGAGGGTCAGACCAAGACCAAGCTGGGCAACACGGAGGCCAAGACCTTCGTGCAGAAGGTCGTCCACGAGCACCTCAACGACTGGTTCGACCGCAACCCGAACGAGGCCGCGGACATCGTCCGCAAGTCGATCCAGGCCGCCACGGCCCGCGTCGCCGCCCGTAAGGCGAGGGACCTGACCCGCCGCAAGGGGCTGCTGGAGAGCGCCTCGCTGCCGGGCAAGCTGTCCGACTGCCAGTCGAACGACCCGTCGAAGTGCGAGATCTTCATCGTCGAGGGTGACTCCGCCGGTGGCTCGGCCAAGTCCGGCCGTAACCCCGAGTTCCAGGCCATCCTGCCCATCCGAGGCAAGATCCTGAACGTCGAGAAGGCGCGGATCGACAAGATCCTCCAGAACACCGAGGTCCAGGCGCTGATCTCCGCCTTCGGTACCGGTGTGCACGAGGACTTCGACATCGAGAAGCTCCGCTATCACAAGATCATCCTGATGGCGGACGCCGACGTCGACGGCCAGCACATCAACACCCTGCTGCTGACCTTCCTCTTCCGCTTCATGCGGCCGCTGGTCGAGGCCGGGCACGTCTACCTGTCCCGCCCGCCGCTGTACAAGATCAAGTGGGGCCGGGACGACTTCGAGTACGCCTACTCGGACCGTGAGCGCGACGCGCTCGTCGAGCTCGGCAAGCAGAACGGCAAGCGCATCCGCGAGGACTCCATCCAGCGCTTCAAGGGTCTGGGCGAGATGAACGCCGAGGAACTGCGCATCACCACCATGGACCAGGACCACCGGGTGCTCGGCCAGGTCACGCTGGACGACGCGGCCCAGGCCGACGACCTGTTCTCGGTGCTGATGGGCGAGGACGTGGAGGCGCGGCGCTCGTTCATCCAGCGCAACGCCAAGGACGTCCGCTTCCTCGACATCTGAGTCGGTCTCAGCTGACCGTACGAAAGGATTGAAGACCAGCAATGGCCGACGAGAACACCCCTGACACTCCTGACACGCCCAGCACCCCGGTCGTCGTGACGCCCGAGGCGGAGCCCCCCGTCCCCGGTGTGGGCCTCCGCGTCGAGCCCGTCGGGCTCGAGACCGAGATGCAGCGCTCGTATCTCGACTACGCGATGTCCGTCATCGTGTCGCGCGCGCTGCCCGACGTCCGGGACGGTCTCAAGCCCGTCCACCGCCGCGTGCTCTACGCGATGTACGACGGCGGGTACCGGCCCGAGAAGGGCTTCTACAAGTGCGCCCGCGTCGTCGGTGACGTCATGGGTACGTACCACCCGCACGGCGACTCCTCCATCTACGACGCCCTGGTCCGCCTGGCCCAGCACTGGTCGATGCGCATGCCGCTGGTGGACTCCAACGGCAACTTCGGTTCCCCGGGCAACGACCCGGCCGCCGCCATGCGGTACACCGAGTGCAAGATGATGCCGCTGGCCATGGAGATGCTCCGGGACATCGACGAGGAGACCGTCGACTTCACGGACAACTACGACGGCCGCAACCAGGAGCCGACGGTTCTGCCGGCGCGCTTCCCGAACCTCCTGGTCAACGGCTCGGCCGGTATCGCGGTCGGTATGGCGACCAACATCCCGCCGCACAACCTGCGCGAGGTCGCCGCCGGTGCCCAGTGGGCGCTGGAGCACCCCGAGGCCACCCACGAGGAGCTCCTGGACGCGCTGCTCGAGCGCATCAAGGGCCCCGACTTCCCGACCGGCGCCCTCGTCGTCGGCCGCAAGGGCATCGAGGAGGCGTACCGCACGGGCCGCGGCTCCATCACGATGCGCGCGGTCGTCGAGGTCGAGGAGATCCAGAACCGCCAGTGCCTGGTGGTCACGGAGCTTCCGTACCAGGTGAACCCGGACAACCTGGCCCAGAAGATCGCCGACCTCGTCAAGGACGGCAAGATCGGCGGCATCGCCGACGTCCGTGACGAGACGTCCTCCCGGACCGGCCAGCGGCTCGTGATCGTCCTCAAGCGGGACGCGGTCGCCAAGGTCGTCCTCAACAACCTCTACAAGCACACCGACCTCCAGACGAACTTCGGCGCCAACATGCTGGCGCTCGTCGACGGTGTACCGCGCACCCTCTCGCTGGACGCGTTCATCCGCCACTGGGTGACGCACCAGATCGAGGTCATCGTCCGGCGTACGAAGTTCCGCCTGCGCAAGGCGGAGGAGCGGGCGCACATCCTGCGCGGCCTGCTCAAGGCGCTGGACGCGATCGACGAGGTCATCGCGCTGATCCGGCGCAGCGACACGGTCGAGGTCGCGCGCGAGGGCCTGATGGGCCTGCTCCAGATCGACGAGATCCAGGCCAACGCCATCCTCGAGATGCAGCTGCGCCGCCTCGCCGCCCTGGAGCGCCAGAAGATCGTCGCCGAGCACGACGAGCTCCAGGCCAAGATCAACGAGTACAACAAGATCCTGGCGTCCGAGTCCCGCCAGCGCCAGATCGTCAGCGAGGAGCTGGCCGCGCTCGTCGAGAAGTTCGGCGACGACCGCCGCTCCAAGCTGATCCCCTTCGACGGCGACATGTCCATGGAGGACCTGATCGCCGAGGAGGACATCGTCGTCACGATCACGCGTGGCGGCTATGTGAAGCGCACGAAGACCGACGACTACCGCTCGCAGAAGCGCGGCGGCAAGGGTGTGCGCGGTACGAAGTTGAAGGAAGACGACATCGTCGACCACTTCTTCGTCTCCACCACGCACCACTGGCTGCTGTTCTTCACCAACAAGGGCCGGGTCTACCGGGCCAAGGCGTACGAGCTGCCCGACGCCGGCCGTGACGCCCGCGGCCAGCACGTCGCCAACCTGCTGGCCTTCCAGCCGGACGAGCAGATCGCCGAGATCCTCGCGATCCGCGACTACGAGGCGGCGCCCTACCTGGTGCTCGCCACCAAGGCCGGCCTGGTGAAGAAGACGTCCCTGAAGGACTACGACTCGCCCCGCTCGGGCGGCGTCATCGCGATCAACCTCCGGGAGAAGGAGGACGGCAGCGACGACGAGCTGATCGGCGCGGAGTTGGTGTCGGCGGAGGACGATCTGCTGCTCATCAGCCGGAAGGCGCAGTCGATCAGGTTCACCGCGACGGACGAGGCGCTGCGCCCCATGGGCCGTGCCACCTCCGGCGTGAAGGGCATGAGTTTCCGCGAGGGCGACGAGCTGCTCTCGATGAATGTGGTCCGGCCCGGTACGTTCGTGTTCACCGCGACGGACGGCGGGTACGCGAAGCGGACCGCCGTCGACGAGTACCGCGTCCAGGGTCGTGGCGGCCTCGGCATCAAGGCTGCCAAGATCGTGGAGGACCGCGGCTCGCTCGTCGGCGCGCTGGTGGTGGAGGAGACGGACGAGATCCTCGCCATCACGCTGTCCGGTGGTGTGATTCGTACGCGAGTCAACGAAGTCAGGGAGACGGGCCGTGACACCATGGGCGTCCAACTGATCAACCTGGGCAAGCGCGACGCCGTCGTCGGCATCGCCCGCAACGCCGAGGCCGGTCGCGAGGCCGAAGAGGTCGAAGGGGCCGACGGAATCGACGGGCCCGAAGACATCGACGGGACCGACGTGACCGACGAGGTCGTAGACACCGAGGCCGCCGCAGAGAGCGGCGCCGCGGTCGAGGCAGTCGAGGGCACGGAGCCCTCGACCGGGGAGCACGAGGAGTAAAGCGTGAGTAAGGCCACGGGCGCCGGATCGGCCGCTTCCGGAACGAACGGTGCCCGTGGCCCTGCCACGGACTCCCAGGGGGTTACGGTGACCACGTACGACGACGGTCCGCTGCCCGCCGAGCGGCCCGGATCCGGGCAGCAGACGGCGCAGCCGTACCACCCGCCGCAGGCGTACGCCGCGCAGGGCGGGGGCAAGGGCACCACGGGTGCCACGGGCGGCGCGGTGCGCCGACCGCGTACGGGCGCGAAGACGACGCCCCGTACCCGCAAGGCACGACTGCGGGTGGCCAAGGCCGACCCGTGGTCGGTGATGAAGGTCAGCTTCCTGCTCTCCATCGCGCTGGGCATTTGCACGGTGGTGGCGGCGGCGGTGCTGTGGATGGTCATGGACGCGATGGGCGTCTTCTCGACCGTCGGCGGCACGATCAGCGAGGCCACGGGCTCCAACGAGCACAATGGCTTCGATCTCCAGTCGTTCCTGTCGCTGCCGCGCGTCCTGGTCTTCACGTCGGTGATCGCCGTCATCGACGTGGTCCTGGCCACGGCCCTCGCGACGCTGGGCGCCTTCATCTACAACCTGTCGGCCGGCTTCGTGGGCGGTGTCGAGCTCACGCTGGCCGAGGACGAATAGCGGATTTGGGAAGACGCCGCTCCGTGCGCTAATCTTCAGAGGTCAGCGCGCAGCGCGGAGGGGCTATAGCTCAGTTGGTTAGAGCGCATCCCTGATAAGGATGAGGCCACAGGTTCAAATCCTGTTAGCCCCACAGTGACGATCGGCCCGGACGGAGAAAATCTCCGTCCGGGCCGATCGCTTTGCACGGGGAGTCAGTTGGGCGGGAAGTAGGTCACCGATCGGTATCGGTCGGTGTGTATAGTCGGGCGCCAGAAGGTCTCCCACGTCAATGAAAGACGAGGTCGCGCGGTGAAGAAGCTTCTCCTGGTCGCACTGGCCGCCATCGGCGGGCTCCTCGTGTACCGCCAGATCCAGGCGGATCGCGCCGAGCAGGATCTGTGGACGGAGGCGACCGACTCCGTGCCCGCAGGTTCCGGTGTGTGAGTCGCACGCAAGCAGTCTGCGAATGGGCCCCGGCCGCTGAAGAGCGGCAGGGGCCCTTTGCTTTCTGCGGGTCCTTCCGTGCTGTCGCCGTACCGTGACGCACAGTCCCCTGAATTCGCCTAAGCAAATAATTTGCTTGCAGGGGCAAAGGTGGACGGGTCTTCTGCCGGGCCGGCTCGCGGGAACGCCGTCGGCGACGGGTGGCGCGGACGCCGTCGTACCGGTTCGTCCAGGCGACGGGAATGGTGCCGATCCTCGGCCGGACCGCCCGGCCGGCCCGTGTGGACGGGCTGGGCGGTGAGATCGCCGGTGCCGCTGCCGGCCGGTTGCCGGGCAGGGCGTGAAGACCTGTGTGGCGCCGTACGACCCGACGCCTGGGTGGCCGTACAGGGCGACGGGGTGGCCGCCCGCAGCCGGCCGTGAGGACAAGCGGGACCATTCGGCCGGGCGCGCAGACAGCGGCGGGACGGGCGGGGCAGGATGGACCGGCATTGCGGTTGCCGCGGCGCCGGGCGGCCACGGAGAGGACGAGGGGAAGCGCGTGATGAGGCGGAGGGGCGGCAAGGCCGGCCGGGCGGCGTCGGTCGTGTCGGCGGTGCTGGCGGCGGTGTGCGTGACGGCGGTGCCGTCCGGGCAGGTGTGGGCGGCTCCGGGGCAGGCCGCGGGTGCGGCGCGGGCCGCTGCGGCCGGCTCGTCCGGGGGGTACGTCTTCGCCGACGGGATCGAACCGATCCACGGCGCGGGGAGCACCGTCGACGCGCCCCGGCTCGACGCGGGCGCGACGTACAAGGACGCCATCAAGGGCGGTACCGAGCTGACCTACCGCCTGGACCTGGATGCGAAGACGAACGCGTACGTCTCCGCCGTCGCCGTGCCGGAACCGGGCAGCAAGGTCGGCACCTTCGACAGCCTGAAGGTGTCTCTCCAGGACCGGAACGGCTATGACTGCAGCTCCAACGAGGCGCGCTTCGGATCGGCGGAGTTCCCCCGGCCGCTCGCCGCCTATGCGCACCGGACGCTGAAGCGGGACAGCTCCTCCTGCCAGGAGGCCGGGGTGTACTACGTCGTCATCGAGCGCAACAGCAAGGCCCCCTCCACCCCCGAGGCGTGGGACCTGGAGATCCGGCACCGGCTGGAGCCCGGGCTGAAGGCGCAGGGGCCGACCGCCGCCCCCGAGAACTGGCCCAGCGCCTCGCCCCCGCCACCGGCGGGCGGGCCGCGGGAGCGGGCCGGAGGAGCGGGTTTCTCCGATGCGACCGGCCTCACGGAAGGCGAGTGGACGGACCGGATCCAGCCCGGCCAGTCGCTCTTCTACCGGGTGCCGTTGGACTGGGGCCAGCAGGT
Source organism: Streptomyces sp. NPDC000229 (assembly GCF_040300825.1). Lineage (NCBI taxonomy): Bacteria > Bacillati > Actinomycetota > Actinomycetes > Kitasatosporales > Streptomycetaceae > Streptomyces > Streptomyces sp. NPDC000229. The sequence goes on along the minus strand of NZ_JBEPEL010000049.1, from coordinate 4,267 downwards.
CTTCGCCAGCGCCGACCTCGGCAGCTCGTCCGGCGACGGCTTCGTCGGCAGCGCCCTCGACATGACGCTGTACAACCCGATGCAGGGCGAGGTGTCCGGCTCCAACTCGGTTTCGTACGACGGCAAGCAGAAGTCGGCCGACCTCGAACCGATGACGCCGGTGAAGTACGAGAACCGTTTCGACGCGAGCTCCGACTTCGTGAACACGCGTTTCGCGGGTTGGTACTACCTGCGCGTCAGCCTGAGCCCCAAGGTGGGCGAGGAGTTCGGGAAGAAGCCGTACGGGCTGACGCTGCGGGTCAGTGTGGAGGGCAAGCCCCAGGCGGGTCCGGCGTACGACGGGCCGCCGGGGATCTTCGACGTCACGGAGTCGGACCAGGACGCGGCGGCGGACGGCCTGAGCGGCCCGGAGGCGGCGAAGAGCGGCACGATGAAACTGATCGCCGCAGCCGGTATTGGGACCGGCACGGTGCTCGTACTGGGGCTGGCCGCGTGGACGCTGGTGGCCCGGCGGAACGCGGCCCGGTCGGCGGCGGTGGACGCGGGGCCGTCGCAGTACGGGCCGCCCACCGCCTGGTGAGCGGGGCGGCGGCGGGCGCGCTCAGGTCTGGGTGAGCGCCCAGATGCCGACCGCGAAGCAGACCAGGGCCACGATCAGCACCGGGACCGTCACCTTCGGGGGCGGTCCCGGCCGCTTCCCCGCGGGCGGCCGGACGGGGCCCGGAACCTGCGGGACGTGGCCGGTGTACGGGCGAGTGGCGGCGGAGGCGTGCGGAACCGCGGCGGTCCCGGCGTGGGCGAGATCCGGAGCGGCGGCGTGGTGGGGGGTCGGCTGGTGGGGGGAGGCCGCGTGCACATGGGCGGGAGCGGCGACCGGTGCACTCGCGGGCGTGCTCGCGGGCCTGGAGGGAGGCGTGGGGTGCGCCGCGGGCTGGGGCGGCGGCGCGGCTGTCGCGGGTGCCGTGGGTGCCGTGGGTGCTGTGGGTGTCGCCGGGTGCGGCGACGGCGCCGGCTGCCGGGGCGGCGGGGCCAGGTGGAAGCTGCCCGTCTCCGACGGGGCCGGGGGCTGATGCTCCGGCAGGGAGGGCGGGGGCGTGGACGGCTGCGCGGCGGACGGCTCGGCGGAGCGGGGCTTCACCGGGCCCTCGGGGCCGAAGCCGGCCGGGAGCGGTCCGATCTGGTCGAAGACCTCGACCGGCTCCTCGTCCTGCGCCGGGGCGGGCAACATCTCGACCGCCGACGTCAGCGCCTTGCGCGCGCCCGTGGCCGTACGGAACCGGGACCCCGGATCGGGCTGGAGCAGGCCCGCGAGGACCTGCCACAGCGGCTCCGGAATGCCCTGCGGGGCACGGGGCGTGCCGTACGCGGCGAAGTGTTCGATCAGCGCCTGGGAATCCGGCTTCTGCCCCTGGAGCAGGTACAGCCCGACCAGGCCGACCGCGAACAGGTCGGCCGGGAAGTCGGGCTCCGCGCCCATCATCTGCTCGGGCGCGAAGTAACCCGGCGTACCCACCACATAGTTGGTCTCGGTCAGCCGGGGCTCACCCTTGCGCATGGAGATGCCGAAGTCGGACAGCCGCAGGTGCGGCCGCCCGGTCCCGGTGGCCTCCAGCAGGATGTTGGCCGGCTTGATGTCGCGGTGCACGACCCCCTCCGCGTGCACCGCGGCAAGTCCGGACAGCAGCTGGTCGAGCAGGGTGCAGACGAACCGGGGCGGCAGCGGGCCGTAGTCGCCGATGACGTGCGCCAGCGACCCGCCGGTCACCAGGTCCATGGTGAACAGCACCTTGTCGTCGTCGGCCGCCCAGCTGGCCGGGGCGAGGACATGCGGGTGGTCGATCCTCAGCGCCTGCTCGCGCACGAAGCGCAGCAGGGTGTGCGCGTCGCTCTGCTGCAGCACCTTGGCCGCGACATAGCGGCGCCTGCGGTGGTCCCAGGCCCGCCAGACGGCGCCGACACCACCACGTCCGATCGGGTCGATCAGCTCGTACCGACCAGCGAAGACCTCACCCATTGCGCTGCGCCCGCTCCCAGTCACCCGTTCCGGCGTTCTGCTTCGTTCAGCTCTGGTGCGACTCGTAGTGGGCGACCGCGTCCGCGGTGCGCCCGGCGCCGTACACCCGGAGGAACTCTGCCAGTTCGGGGTGGGTGGGGGCGAGGGAGTCGGCGGCGTCGATGATGTCGCCGGCGGCCGCGACGGAGCGCAGCAGCGACTGGATCTCCCGCACCACGCGGCGGACGGTCGGCCCGCCGGAGCTGGACGTCGTCTGGCTGGTGCCGGTGAGGACCGAGCCGCCCTGCGACTTCTTGATCTCGTCCATCCGGTCCGTGGCCTCCACCGCGCTGACGCTGCCGTCGGCGACCTGCCCGGCCAGCTCTTGCAGGGCCTGGACGCGCTGGACCACGGCCGGGTTGCCGATCTTGGCGCGCTGGCCGCTCATCAGCTGGGACAGCATCGGGGCAGACAGCCCGAGCACCGCGGCCAGGCGGGCCTGGTTCAGGCCCAGATCGTCGATGAGCCTACGGAAGAGCGCCCCCAAAGGCTCCCCGTACCAACTGCGCTGAAGCTCTCTGGCTCTCGCGGTCGCTTCCTGCTGTGCTGCATCCATTGCGTCTCCCCATCGCGTCGGTTCGCTGCTGCGAACCTCGTCCAGCATCTTACGGAGAGTGGTCGTCCACCGGGAGTCCCCAACCTTTTGCGGGGCACCCCCAGGTACCCGGTACTCTGGTCTGCGGCACGCGCCGCGAAGCGGACGTCCCGGGGCCTTAGCTCAGTTGGTAGAGCGCTGTCTTTGCATGGCAGATGTCAGGGGTTCGACTCCCCTAGGCTCCACTCTCTTGCACCCCTCTGACCTGGAGAAACGTGGTCAGAGGGGTGTTTTGTCAGAAACGGGGCGTTTGTCCCCGGGGCGCACCGATGAACCCCCTGACCTGCGCACATGCGGTCAGGGGGTTTCGTTCGTGCCGGTGTTCCGAGGGTCGGTCATGAGGTGAGGAGCCCAGCAGCGCGAGGGAGCCGATGCCGAAGGCGATCGTGAGGTAGAAGTTCCGGGTCCGCCAGGCGATCAGCAGGGTGGGGACGGCGAGCCAGGGATGTCGTACGGATCGACGGGCCGAAGCAGGCCATGGCCGCGTGGGCGGAGGTGGAGGCGCTGCGCGCCCGTACCGACCTGCAGTGGGGGTCGTTCTTCACGATCGGTCGGCTCATCGCCGAGCAGTACATCTCCGGGCGCCCGTCGGTCAGCGGGACGTCGGCCGTCGCCGCGCTGCTGCCGAACATCGACACCGCGATCGTGGTGCGCCGGCCGAACCGGTCGGCCACCGTCCCGACATGGCGGCGAGCGGCCCCGCAGCCACCACTACCGTGGCCGCCGCGCAGGAGCCGATCTGGGACTCCGCCGCCTCCGAGCCCATCTGGGACTGACCTGACCGACCGATACGGCCCCACTCCCGTAAGAGGGGTCCGACTCGGTCCTGAGGCTTCGTCACCCTGCCCATGACAGGCGGCCCTGTGGACCACATCCCGCGGCCGCCTGAGCCGTACGGGTGGTGTTCATCAGAAGAACTGCACAGCTGCGGCGTCGCTCCCCGGGATCCCGAGATGCGTACACATCATGAGAAAGGTATGTAGATCGCTCAACCCGAAAGCGAGGGGCCATGGCTGCCGTCACGGTCACGCACAAGGTCACACACTTCTGGACCGCCTTCTTCTCTCTCCTGTCCGCGATCCTCACCGCTCTCGGCCTGAAGCGCACGCCGGAGGCCGCCATTACGGTGTACGCGGGCCAGGCCACCGCCACAGCCGCTCCGGCCGTCGCGCCGATTCCCGCGCCCCGCTGCTGCGCACCGGCATGGACATCCGGCTACGCACGGTCCCTGCCGCCCACCATCAAGCAGCGCATCCGGGCCGAAGCGCACGGCGCCTCGCCCTCCGTACGCCGCCTGACCGCCGCACTCGTGTCCGACCCGGCCGACGTCACGGACGGGCCCGACGAGACCGCGGTCCTTCCGCACCAGGCCGCCGACCGGACCGACCTGACGGCCAAGGCCGACACCGCCCGGGTCACCACCGTCAACGACGGCACGACCGGCCGAGCCGACGAGGCCGGTACTGCGGACCGGGCCGCCGATCATGCCGACCCGGTCCGCCGTACCGGCCTCGCGCTCGCAGCCTAGGGCCTCTCGTTCGGATCTTGCTGGGCTCGTGACGCCTGGACACCGCACCTCGCGGCGTTGTCGTCGGTCGCCAATGCTCCGCAGTGGCTCC
>NZ_JBEPEL010000048.1:0-55679 GCF_040300825.1 Streptomyces sp. NPDC000229 | reverse complement strand
TCAGGCCGAAGCCGATCTCACGCATCACGGGGACCAGGTCGTCCGGGGTGCTGCCGTACCTGTCGGTGGGCCATTCGAAGCCGGTCCGAAGCTCATCCGCCCCCCTCGGTGTCGTCCGGATCGCCTTGCGGGGCAGGCCCGTTCGTCAGCGCGTGGGTAACTCTACGGGCTGCGGCCGCGTGGACGGGAACGAGGCCGCAGGTCGGGGCGGATCTGACCGGAACATCCCCCTACCCCCAAGTAGGCGGGTCTGGCAGGCTCTGGCCATGACTCCCCGTGCCGCTGACCGAGCCCGGTACGACCGGGCCACCGCCCACCTCGACGCGCCCGTCGCCGTCGTCGATCTGGAGGCGTTCGACGCGAACGCCGACGATCTGGTCCGCCGGGCCGGCGGGAAGCCGATACGGGTGGCGAGCAAGTCCGTGCGCTGCCGGGCGCTGCTGGAGCGGGTGCTGGCCCGGGACGGGTTCGCCGGGATCATGTCGTTCACGCTGGACGAGTCGCTGTGGCTGGCGCGGGCCGGGTTCGACGACGTACTACTGGCGTATCCGTCGGCAGACCGGGCCGGTTTCTCGGAGCTGGCGGGGGACGCCAAGCTCGCCGGCGCGGTGACCGTGATGGTGGACGATCCGGCTCAGTTGGACCTGATCGACCAGGCGCGTGGCGGGGGTTCGGAGGAGGTCCGGGTCTGCCTGGAGCTGGACACCTCGCTGCACCTGCTGGGCGGTCGGGTACGGATCGGGGCGCGGCGTTCGCCGCTTCGTACACCGGCGCAGGTGGCGGAGCTGGCACGGTCGGTCGCACGCCGTCCGGGGTTCCGGCTCGTGGGGCTGATGGCGTACGAGGGCCATGTCGCGGGGGTCGGTGACGCGATCGCGGGGCGGCCCCTCCGCTCCCGTGCCGTGAGGTTGATGCAGGCCGCGGCCCGGAGGGAGCTGGCGGCGCGGCGGGCGGCCGTGGTGGCGGCGGTACGGGCGGTGGCGCCGGACCTGGAGTTCGTCAACGGGGGCGGGACGGGCAGCGTTCAGCACACCGCCGCCGAGGACGCGGTGACCGAGATCGCGGCCGGGTCGGGGCTGTACGTGCCGCGGTTGTTCGACAACTACACGTCGTTCGCGGGCCGTCCTGCGGCGCTGTTCGCGCAGCCCGTGGTGCGCCGGCCAGGCGTCGGTGTGGTGACCGTGCTGGGCGGCGGGTACCCCGCGTCGGGTGCGGCGGGGGCGGACCGGTTGCCGGTCCCGTACCTCCCGGAGGGGTTGCGCTACGACCCGCAGGAGGGCGCGGGCGAGGTGCAGACCCCACTGCTGGGCTCCCCCGCCGACGATCTGCTGATCGGCGACAAGGTGTGGTTCCGGCACGCGAAGGCGGGCGAGCTGTGCGAGCGGTTCGACGCGCTGCACCTGATCGAGGGCGACCGGGTCACGGCGACCGTACCGACGTACCGGGGCGAGGGCCGGACGTTCCTGTGACCGGCCCTCACGGCCCGATGGTGCTGCCGACGCCGCCTCCGGTCGAGCTGCCGATCGGACGGATGCCCCGGGTGATCTCGTCCATGGTGGTGAGCGGCAGGGCGCCCGGCCCGGCGGAGAAGGCGAACCGCACGATGACGGGCGACTCGCTGCCGAGCGAGGAGGGGAACACCAGGGACTGGACGTAGCCGCCGGGGCCCTGGTCGGTGGTGACCTGCCAGCGGACCAGGTAGCCGGTGCGTCCGGCGACCACGGCGGGGCGCTGGGCGAGCACCTTGTGGGAGCGGATGCCGCCGTGGGGCCGGGCGCCGAGGGTGTCCTCGCCGAACGCGCGTTCGGCGGCCTTGGCGATGTCCTCCTTGGCGATGGCCTCGGGGTCGGTGGTGCCGGTGGCCGTGGCGGTGCGGGAGGACACCGAGCCGCGCTTGCAGGAGCGGTTGCCGAGGGCGGGACACGGGTCGTCGGCGACCGTCGACACGGTCGGCACGTCGTCCGAGCCGAACTCCGGCTCCTCCCAGCCGTCGAGGATGGGCAGGGTGATGCCGTTGAGCTGGTCGACGACGACCGTGGGGTCCTCGGTGGGGGTGGCCGTCGTGAGCGTGGGCGCGGGCCCGGAACTCGTGGCCGGCGGCGGCGCGGGGCTGTTCCTGGCGTCCACGGGCGGCTGTTCGCCGGGACCGAGGACGACCGCCGCCACGGCGATCACCGCCACCACCGCAACGCCCGCGCCGGCGAACGCGACGAGGCGGCCGGTTCGCCGCGCCGGGCGCGTGGCGGCCATGACGGTGGTGGGGGCGCCGGTGCCGGCCGCTCGGGTGTGGCCGGTCCAGGCCGTGCCGTCCCACCAGTGTTCGACGGCGGGGTTGCCTGGATCGGGGTACCAGCCGGCCGGGGTCGTCATGCTCATGCGGTCACTTTAGGGGGCGTGCACGGAGTCTCTCCGATCCGGTACGACGCTCCTGGTGCATGCAGGACAGCCGGGCGTCCTGCGACGCCCGGCTGTCCTGGTGGCGGGAGAGAGGTGACCTACAGGGGGGTGACGTACGCGCCGGAGATACCGCCGTCGACCAGGAAGTCGGTGGCGTTGATGAAGGAGGAGTCGTCGCTCGCGAGGAACGCGACGGCGGCCGCGATCTCCTCGGCCTCGGCGAAGCGGCCGGCCGGGATGTGGACGAGGCGGCGGGCGGCGCGCTCGGGGTCCTTGGCGAACAGTTCCTGGAGGAGCGGGGTGTTCACCGGTCCGGGGCACAGGGCGTTGACGCGGATGCCCTCGCGGGCGAACTGCACGCCCAGCTCACGCGACATCGCGAGGACGCCGCCCTTGGAGGCGGTGTACGAGATCTGGCTGGTGGCCGCGCCCATGATGGCCACGAAGGAGGCCGTGTTGATGATGGAGCCCTTGCCCTGGCGCTGCATGTAGGGAATCGCGGCCTTGCAGCACAGGTAGACGGAGGTGAGGTTGACCTCCTGGACCCGCTTCCAGGCCTCCAGACCGGTGGTGAGGATGGAGTCGTCGTCGGGCGGCGAGATGCCCGCGTTGTTGAAGGCGATGTCGACGCTGCCGTAGGTGTCGTACGCGGTCTTGAACAGCGCCTCGACGTCTTCGGCGTCGGTGACGTCGACGCGTACGAAGGTGCCGCCGACTTCGTCGGCCGCCGCCTTGCCGGCCTTCTCGTCGATGTCGCCGCAGACGACGTTGGCGCCCTCGGAGGCGAGGCGGCGAGCGGTGGCCAGGCCGATGCCGCTGCCGGCGCCGGTGATGACGGCGGTCCGGCCGGTGAGGCGGCGGCACACAGTGTTCTCGGTCATGTCGGGTCAGGCCTCCGTGCTGATGAAGACGTTCTTGGTTTCGGTGAAGGCGGTGAGGGCGTCGGGGCCGAGCTCGCGGCCGAGGCCGGACTGCTTGTAGCCGCCGAAGGGGGTCCAGTAGCGGACGCTGGAGTGGGAGTTGACGGACAGGTTCCCGGCCCGGACCGCGCCGGAGACCCGCAGCGCGCGGCCGATGTCGCGGGTCCAGATCGAGCCGGACAGGCCGTACTCGGTGGCGTTGGCGAGCCGGACGGCGTCGTCCTCGTCCTCGAAGGGCAGGACGACGGCCACGGGTCCGAAGACCTCCTCGACGGCGGCGGGCGCGTCGGGCGCCAGGCCGGTGAGGACGGTGGGCGGGAACCAGAAGCCGGGGCCTTCGGGAGCCTTGCCGCGGATGGCGGCCGCGTCCTCGGGGACGTATCCCCGCACCCTCTCCAGCTGCGCGCGGGAGATGAGGGGGCCCATCTGGGTCCTCTCGTCCGACGGATCGCCGACGACGATCTCCTCGATGGCGGGCGTCAGCAGCTCCAGGAAGCGGTCGTACGCGCCGCGCTGGACGAGGATGCGGGTGCGGGCGCAGCAGTCCTGGCCGGAGTTGTCCAGGAAGGACAGGGGCGTGGCGGCGGCCGCGGCCTCGATGTCGGCGTCGGCGAACACGATGTTGGGGCTCTTGCCGCCGAGTTCGAGCGTCACGCGCTTCACCCGGTCGGCGCAGGTGGCCATGATGCTCTTGCCGACGCGGGTGGAGCCGGTGAAGACGATCTTGGCGACACCGGGGTGCTCGACGAGCGCGTTGCCCGCGACGGCACCCGCTCCGGGCAGCACCTGGAAGAGGTGCTCCGGGAGGCCCGCCTCCAGGGCGAGTTCGGCGAGGCGGAGGGCCGTGAGGGGCGTGGTCTCGGCGGGTTTGAGGACGACCGCGTTCCCGGCCGCGAGGGCGGGGGCGGTACCCCAGGCGGCGATGGGCATGGGGAAGTTCCAGGGGGCGATCACGCCGATGACGCCGAGGGGTTCGAGGATGGTGACGTCGAGGCCGCCGGGTACGGGGATCTGGCGGCCGTTCAGGCGTTCCACTCCCCCGGCCGCGTAGTCGAGCAGGTCGCGGACGTTGCCGGCTTCCCAGCGGGCGTTGCCGAGGGTGTGGCCGGCCTCGCGGACCTCGAGGCGGGCCAGTTCCTCGACGTGCTCGTCGACGACGGTGGCGAAGCGGCGCAGCAGTCGGGCCCGGTCGGCGGGGGCCGCCGTCGCCCACCCCCGTTGGGCGGCGGCGGCACGGGTGACGGCCGCGTCGACGTCGTCCGCGGTGGCGGCGGGGACGGTGGCGACGACCTCTTCGGTGGCGGGGTTGAGTACGAGGTGCTCGGTGCTCACATGGGTCCTTACAGGCGTTCGAAGGAGCGGCGCAGCTCCCAGTCGGTCACCGCGGCGTCGAAGGCTTCGAGCTCGACCCGCGCCATGTTGCGGTAGTGGGCGACGACCTCGTCCCCGAAGGCGGCCTTGGCGATGGGGCTGTTCTCCCACAGTTCGGCGGCCTCGCGCAGGGTGGTGGGGACGTGGGCGTAGTCGGCGGTGTACGCGTTGCCCTCGCACGGCTCGGGGAGCTCCAGCTCCTGCTCGATGCCGTGCAGACCGGCCGCGACCAGGCCGGCGACGGCGAGGTGCGGGTTGACGTCGCCGCCGGGGAGGCGGTTCTCGAAGCGCATCGAGCGGCCGTGGCCGACCACCCGGAGGGAGCAGGTGCGGTTGTCGTACCCCCACGCGACGGCGGTCGGCGCGAAGGAGCCGGGCTGGAAGCGCTTGTAGGAGTTGACGTTGGGCGCGTAGAGCAGGGAGAAGTCCCGCAGCGCGGCCAGCTGACCGGCGAGGAAGTGCCGCATGACCTGCGACATCCCGCCGGCTCCGTCACCCGCCATGACGTTGCGGCCGTCGGCGTCCTGCAGCGACAGGTGGATGTGGCAGGAGTTGCCCTCGCGCTCGTTGTACTTCGCCATGAAGGTGAGCGAGACGCCCTCTTGTGAGGCGATCTCCTTGGCACCGGTCTTGTAGATGGCGTGCTGGTCACAGGTGACCAGGGCCTCGTCGTACTTGAAGGCGATCTCGTGCTGGCCGGGGTTGCACTCGCCCTTGGCGGACTCGACAGTCAGTCCGGCGGCGGCCATCTCGTTGCGGATGCGGCGCAGCAGGGGCTCGATGCGGCCGGTGCCGAGGACGGAGTAGTCGATGTTGTACTGGTTCGCCGGGGTGAGGTCGCGGTAGCCGGCGTCCCAGGCCTGTTCGTAGGTGTCCTTGAAGACGATGAATTCGAGTTCGGTGCCGACGTGGGCGGTGAAGCCGTGTTCGGCGAGCCGTTCCAGCTGGCGGCGCAGGATTTGACGGGGGGCTGCGACGACGGGTGAGCCGTCGTTCCAGGTGAGGTCGGCGACGAGCATCGCCGTGCCCTCGTTCCAGGGGACGCGGCGCAGGGTCGACAGGTCGGGGCGCATCGCGAAGTCGCCGTAGCCCTTGGCCCAGGAGGACATGTCGTAGCCGTCGACGGTGTTGAGCTCCACGTCCACGGCGAGGAGGTAGTTGCAGCCCTCGGTGCCGTGCTCCAGCACGTCGGACAGGAAGAACGGTGCGGCGAACCGCTTGCCCTGGAGCCGCCCTTGCATATCGGGGAAGGCCAGGACCACTGTGTCGATCTCACCGCTCGCGACGAGGGCACGCAGTTCCTCGACGTCGAGCGGGGGTTTGCGGTCTGCCACGGGATTGCTCCTCCTTCGGTCAGCCGGAAGCCATAAGGTATTGCGGAAGACCATTGCTTGGGAAGGGGAAACCGCGAGGTGGCGAAGAAGAGCCCGGGTCGAGAGCCCGAGGACCGGTTGGCGCCCGTGCTGCGGCCGGTGCGGGCGGGCAACGGCTTCGAGGAGGCGCTGGAGCAGATCCTCCAGGTCGTACGGCTGGGCCTGGTGCCCGGCGGCGAGCGGCTGCCCGCGGAGCGGGAGCTGGCGGACCGGATGGGCATCAGCCGGGTCACGCTGCGCGAGGTGCTCAAGGTGCTCCAGGAGCAGGGCCTGGTGGAGAGCCGGCGCGGCCGCTACGGCGGAACGTTCGTGCTGCACCGGGACCGGGCGCCCGGGGACTCGGGCGAGGAGGAGCTGCGGCGCCGGATCGCGTCGGTCGACGTCGAGGACACGCTCCGCTTCCGTGAGGTGCTGGAGGTGGGCGCGGCGGGGCTGTGCGCGGCGCACGGGCTGTCGGAGGAGAGCGCCGAGCGGCTGCGTACGGCGCTGCGGGCGACGCACGACGCGCCGCTGGACGACTACCGGCGCCAGGACACGCTGCTGCACCTGACGCTGGCGGAGCTGTCCGGCTCACCGACGCTGACGGCGCAGTACGCGGCCGTGCGGGCGTCCGTGAACGACCTGCTGGACTGCATCCCGCTGCTCGTACGCAACCTGGAGCACTCGCAGCACCAGCACACCGCGCTGGTGGAGGCGGTGCTGGAGGGCGACGCGGACGCGGCGCGCGAGGTGATGCGGGAGCACTGCGCGGGGACGGCGGCCCTGTTGCGCGGCTTCCTCACGTGACTGCCGGGCGTAACCCGAAAGTAACGCACGGGTCTTGCGTTCACGCCCGGTCACCGCAAAGGTATGGGACCACTCCATTGGGCCCCGACAACTGACGCGGGAGCGCTGCTGCCATGACGCTGGAAGAAACCAAGGACACACCGGTCGCCGCGGACGACTATCTGAAACGCCGGGCCCTGCGGCAGGGCAGCGCCGGCTGGCTGCTGCTCACCGGGCTCGGTGTCGGGTACGTCGTCTCCGGCGACTTCTCCGGCTGGAACATCGGCCTCGCCGAGGGCGGCTTCGGCGGGCTCGCGATCGCGACCCTCCTGATGGGCGTGATGTACGCCTGTCTCGTCTACGCCCTCGCCGAACTGTCCGCCATCCTGCCCGCCGCGGGCGGCGGTTACGGCTTCGCGCGCCGGGCGCTCGGCACCTGGGGCGGGTTCCTCACCGGCACGGCCATCCTCATCGAGTACATCCTCGCCCCGGCCGCCATCTCCATCTTCATCGGCGACTACGTCGAATCCCTCGGCCTGTTCGGCCTGGAGTCCGGCTGGCCGGTCTACCTCGCCTGCTTCGTCGTCTTCATCGGCATCCACCTGTGGGGCGTCGGCGAGGCGCTGCGCTTCAGCCTGATCGTGACCGCCATCGCGGTGGCGGCGCTGCTCATCTTCGCGGCCGGCGCGTTCACCGAGTTCCGGGCGGACGGGCTCAATGACATCCCGGCCGATCCGACGGCGTTCGGGTCGAACTCCTGGCTGCCGTACGGGCTGCTCGGCATCTGGGCGGCGTTCCCGTTCGGCATGTGGTTCTTCCTTGGCGTGGAGGGCGTGCCGCTCGCCGCCGAGGAGGCGAAGGACCCGGTGCGGTCCATGCCGCGGGCGCTGTCGCTGTCGCTGCTGATCCTGGTGCTGCTCGCCGTGCTGACGTTCTTCGCCTCGACGGGCGTACGCGGGTCGGCCGCGATCCAGGACGCCGGCAATCCGCTGGTGGTCGCCCTCCAGGGGGACGGCGACCCGACCGCGCTGAGCCGGTTCGTCAACTACGCGGGCCTGGCGGGCCTCGTGGCGTCGTTCTTCTCGCTCATCTACGCCGGTTCGCGGCAGTTGTTCGCCCTGTCCCGGGCCGGGTACCTGCCCCGCTTCCTGTCGTTGACCAGCCGCCGCAAGTCCCCCTACCTGGGGTTGCTGATCCCCGGCGCGATCGGGTTCGCGCTGGCGGCGGGCACCGGGAACGGGGCGCGGATGCTGAACATCGCGGTGTTCGGCGCCACGATCAGTTACGCCCTGATGGCGCTGTCCCACATCGTGCTGCGGCGGCGCGAGCCCGACCTGCCCCGCCCGTACCGCACGCCCGGCGGAATCGTGACGTCCTCGGTCGCCTTCGTGTTGGCGCTTTCCGCGCTGGTGGCGACGTTCCTGGTGGACAAGGACGCGGCCTTCATCGCGCTGGGCGTCTATGGGGTCGCCCTGGCGTACTTCGCCTTCTACAGTCGGCACCGACTCGTCGCGAACGCGCCCGAGGAGGAGTTCGCGGCGCTGGCCGCGGCCGAGGCCGAGCTCGAACGCACCTGAGAGGAACCCGCTGTGCCTGCCAAGCCGCTGATCGGCCTCACCACCTACCTGGACCCGGCGAAGTGGGGCGTGTGGGAGATGCGGGCGGCGCTGCTGCCCGAGACGTACCCCCGTCTGGTCCAGGCGGCGGGCGGCATCGCCGCGATGCTCCCGCCGGACGAGCCGGCGGTCGCCGCGGAGGCGGTCGCCCGCCTCGACGGCCTCGTCGTCGCGGGCGGCGCGGACGTCGACCCCGCGCGGTACGGGGCCGACCGCGACCCCCGTACGGGGCCTGCGGCGGCGGAGCGGGACGCCTGGGAGCTGGCCCTGATCCAGGCGGCGCTGGCGGCCGGCACACCGGTGCTCGGCGTCTGCCGCGGTATGCAGCTGCTGAACGTGGCCCTCGGCGGCACGCTGGTCCAGCACCTGGACGGGCACACCGGCGGCGTCGGCGTGTTCGGCACCCACACCGTGAAGCCGGTGCCGGGCACCCGGTACGCGTCACTGATCGGCGAGGCGACGGCGGTCCCGACCTACCATCACCAGGCCGTGGACCGGCTCGGCGACGGCCTGACGCCTGCCGCCCACGCGGAGGACGGCACCGTCGAGGCGGTCGAGCTGCCGGGTGAGCGGTGGGCGCTGGGCGTGCAGTGGCACCCAGAGATGGGCAACGACCTGCGGGTGGTGGAGGGGCTGGTGCGGGCGGCGTCCTGACGGGCGGAGCGCTCAGCCCCGTGCCAGGGACAGCAGGTCGCGGGCCGGGCCGGTCGGGAGCGGGCCCGTGGGCCAGACGGCGCGGAGGGCGCGGTGGAGGTGGACGCCCTCCACGGGGACCTCGACGAGGCGGCGCGACGACAGTTCCTCGGTGACCGCCAGCTCGCTGAGCACCGCCGGTCCCGCTCCGCTGACCGCCGCCGCCTTGACGGCCGTCGTGGACGCCAGCTCCATGAGCGGATCGGCGAGCCCCCCGTGCTCCGCGAGCGCCGCGTCCAGCACCTGGCGGGTGCCCGAGCCGTACTCGCGCAGCACCAGCGGGGTGGCCGCCAGTTCCGCGGGCGCCAGCGGGGCGCGGCGGCGGGCCCACCGGTGGGACGGCGCCGTGACCAGCACGAGCCGGTCGTGGGCGACGACCACCGCGTCCAGCCCTTCCGGGACGGCGAGGCCCTCGACGTACCCCAGGTCCGCCTCCCCGGCCAGCAGGCTGGCCGCGACGACGGTCGAGTTGCCGGCCTGGAGCGAGACGGCCGTGTCGGGGCGCTCGGCGCGCAGGGCGATGAGCCAGCCGGGCAGGAGGTACTCGGCGATGGTCATCGAGGCCGCCACCCGCAGCCGCGAGTCGCGCCGGTCGCGCAGCGCCTGGGCGCCCGCGTCGAACGCCTCCGCCGCCTCGACGACGCGCCGCGCCCAGTCGGTGACCAGCGCGCCCGCGTCGGTGAGCCGGGAGCCGCGCGGGGAGCGGTCCACCAGGGCGACCCCCAGTTGCCGTTCCATGGAGCGGATGCGGCTGCTGGCGGCCGGCTGGGTGATGCCGACCTCGCGCGCGGCCCGGCCGAGGCTGCCGTGCCGGGCGACGGCGAGCAGCAGTTCCAGGGCCCCGAGGTCCGGCACGCGATGCGAGATGCTCATAAATTCAGTTTATGGGGTCATAGGGACATGATCTCTGGTGGGGCGCATCGGCGCAGGTCAGGGTTGGTCCCATGGCAACCCTCGCACCACCCCGTCTCCCACTCCCCCGCGTTACTCGCGCCGCGGCCGTCCGGCACCTCGGACCCAACTGGTACGCGACGGTGATGGGCACCGCGATCGTTGCCAACGCGGGCGCCACGCTGCCACTGCGGGTCCCGGGCCTGCGTACCGCCTGCGCCGCAGTCTGGGCACTGTCGCTGCTGATGCTGCTCACCCTGCTCGCGGCGCGCACACTGCACTGGACGCACCACAGGGACCAGGCCCGGGCCCATCTTCTGGATCCGGCCATTGCCCCGTTCTACGGGTGCCTCGCCATGGCGCTGGTCTCCGTCGGCGGTGGCGCCGTCATCGTCGGCCAGGACTGGATCGGCCCGGGCGCGGCGGTCGGTCTCGGCACGGCGCTGTTCGTGGCCGGGACGGCGATCGGCCTGACGGTCGCGGTGACGATTCCGTACCTGATGGCGGTGCACCACAAGGCCGGCTCGGCGTCCCCGGTGTGGCTGCTGCCCGTCGTGGCGCCCATGGTGTCCGCGGCGCTCGGCCCGCTCTTCGTACCGCATCTGCCGCCCGGCCAGTGGCAGCGGACGCTGCTGATCGGCTGCTACGGGATGTTCGGGCTGAGCCTGCTGGCGACCCTGGTGGTGCTGCCGCTGGTCTTCGGCCGGCTGATGACCGGCGGGCCGCTGCCGCTCGCCCAGACGCCGACGCTGTTCCTGGTGCTCGGGCCGCTGGGCCAGTCCACCACGGCCGCCGGCAAGTTCGCCGACGCGGCCCCGCCCGGCATGCCGTACGCCACCGGGTTCGCCGTCGTGTACGGCGTGCCCGTGATGGGCTTCGCGCTGATGTGGCTGGCGCTGGCCGGGGCGATGGTGCTGCGGGCGCGGCGCCGCGGCATGGGGTTCGGGATGACCTGGTGGGCGTTCACGTTCCCGGTGGGGACGTGTGTGACGGGCGCGGAAGGGCTGGCGCAGCACACCGGGCTCGCCGCGCTGCGGTGGCTGGCGGTGGGCCTGTACGTGCTCCTGGTGGCGGCGTGGCTGACCGCGGCCGTCAGGACGGCCCGCGGACTGGTCGGCGGAGCGCTGCTCGCAGCGCCTCCGGTGCCTGCCCCAGTGACGGCCCGTACCAGGTGAGGTGCCGCCCGTCGACGAGGGCGGCGGGCAGGGCGCCGAACGCCTCGGGCCCGTCGTCGGCGGTGAAGCGGTACGGCTCGTCCGGCAGGACGACGAGGTCCGCGCCCGAGGCACGCAGCTCGTCGAGCGGGATGCGCGGGTAGCGCTCGGCGTGGTCCGCGTACACGTTGGTGACGCCGAGGCGGGCCAGCAGGTCGCCCGCGAAGGTGTCGCGGCCCAGCACCATCCAGGGGCGGCGCCAGATGGGCACCACCGCCTTGCGGTACGCATCCGGCGCGACCGCCGCCCAGGCCGCCTCCGCCTCGTCCAGCCAGCGCGGCCGGGTGCGCACCGCGCAGGCCCGCAGCACCCGGTCCAGTTCGGTGAACGCCTGGTCCAGGCCGCGGATCTCGGTGACCAGGACGTCCAGTCCGGCGGCGCGCAGGGCGGCGAGGTCGGGGGGCCGGTTCTCCTCCTCGTTGGCGATGACCAGGTCGGGGCGGAGCGCGACGATCGCGGCGACGTCCGGGTTCTTGGTACCGCCGATACGGGTGACGTCGAGCCCGGCGGGGTGGGTGCACCAGTTCGTGGCACCGGCCAGTACGCCGGGGGCCGTGACCGCGACCGCCTCGGTGAGGGAGGGGACCAGCGACACCACCCGCATCAGGTCGCCGTCTCGATGTGCTCGGCGACCGAGACGACGAGGATGCGGGTGCGGGGGTCGCCGGCCCGCCAGCGGTGGCGGACCCCGCCGGAGAGGTAGAGCGTGTCGCCGCGTTCCAGCCGGTACGCCTGGCCCTCGGCCTCCACCTGGGCGGTGCCGTCGGCGACGTACAGCATGGCGTCGTTGCGCAGCACCAGCTCGCGTCCGGCGTCGTGCTCGCCGGTGAACTCCTCGGCGTGCATCTGGTGCTCGCCGCGCACCAGGGCCCGGGCGCCGGGCCGGCCGGGATCGTCGGCGGCGCGTACGAGATCGACGGTGCGCGCCGGGTCGGCGGCGTCCAGCAGCGCCACGGTCGTGGTCTCCAGGGCGTCGGCGATCTGCTGGAGCGACCGCTCGCTGGGCCGGGCACGCTCGTTCTCGATCTGGCTCAGGAAGGGCACGGACAGCCCGCTGCGCTCGGCGACCGCGGCGAGGGTGAGCGCCATGGCTCTTCGCCTCCTGCGGACGGCCACGCCCACCCGGAGCGTTTCCTTCTCGTCCATCTCTCGGCTCCCTCCCTCTGCGACCACCTTACGCAGCGGCGGTACCGCCTAGTAGCGCAACGGGAGGGAAAGGCGTGAAGGGGCGGGCCCCGCACGTCGAGGTCCCGCCCTCTTCCGCTGTCCGCCGCAGGCCCTGCACGGGAGCCGTCCCGTCGACGACACCCGGGTCCATGCCGTGCCCGGCCGGCTGTCAGTGCGGTGCGGCATGATCGGGGATGTGACGCGACGCCTGATGCTCCTCGACACCGCTTCCCTCTACTTCCGCGCCTATTTCGGGGTCCCGGACTCCGTGAAGGCCCCGGACGGCACGCCGGTCAACGCCGTGCGCGGGCTGCTGGACTTCATTGCCCGGCTGGTCCAGGACCGGCGCCCGGACGACCTGGTGGCCTGCATGGACGCGGACTGGCGGCCGGCGTGGCGGGTGGAGCTGATCCCGTCCTACAAGGCGCACCGGGTCGCGGAGGAGACGGAGGTCGGCCCGGACGAGGAGGAGATCCCGGACACGCTGTCGCCCCAGGTCCCGGTGATCGAGGCGGTGCTGGACGCGCTGGGGATCGCCCGGGTGGGCGTCGCCGGGTACGAGGCGGACGACGTCATCGGAACCCTGGCCGGACGGGCGACGGGCCCGGTGGACATCGTGACCGGTGACCGGGACCTGTACCAGCTGGTGGACGACGCCCGGGGCGTAAGGGTGCTGTATCCGCTCAAGGGCGTCGGCACGCTCCAGGTGACGGACGAGGCGTGGCTGCGCGCCAAGTACGGCGTGGACGGGCCGGGGTACGCGGACCTGGCGCTGCTGCGCGGTGACCCGAGCGACGGACTGCCGGGTGTGCCGGGCATCGGCGAGAAGACGGCGGCCAAGCTGCTGGACGCGTACGGAGACCTGGCCGGGATCATGGCGGCGGTGGACGATCCGGCGTCGAAGCTGACGCCCGCGCAGCGCAAGCGTCTGGACGAGGCCCGGGAGTACGTGGCGGTCGCGCCGAAGGTGGTACGGGTCGCCGGTGACGTACCGCTGCCGGAGTTCGAGCCCGCGCTGCCGGTCGAGCCGCGCGACCCGGCCGGGCTGGAGAGCCTCGCCGCGCGGTGGGGACTGGGCGGGTCACTCGACCGGCTCCTCACCACTCTCAAGGCCTGAGGTGTTAACTTAGGCAAGCCTAAGCAACCAACACCCGGGAGACCACCGTGGCGGAACAACCGGCCCGCAAGGCACCCACCGCATGGGAAGCACGTGTCGTGCACACCGAGCGACTCACGCCGCACATGGTGCGCATCGTCCTCGGCGGCGAGGGGCTGGCCGGGCTGGCCGCGGACGAGTTCACGGACCACTACATCAAGCTGATCTTCCCGGCGCCGGGGGTGACGTATCCCGAGCCGTTCGACATGACCCGGATCCGGGAGGAGTTCCCCCGCGAGCAGTGGCCCACGACGCGTACGTACACGGTACGGACCTGGGACGCCGTCCAGCGGGAGCTGACCGTCGACTTCGTCGTCCACGGCGACGAGGGGCTGGCCGGCCCGTGGGCGGCGCGGGCCCGGGTGGGCGAGACGGTGCGCTTCCTGGGACCGGGCGGCGGATACGCGCCGGACCCGGCGGCGGACTGGCACCTGCTGGTGGGCGACGAGAGCGCGCTGCCGGCGATCGCCGCGTCGCTGGAGCGGCTGCCGGAGGGCGCCGTGGGCCACGCTTTCCTCGAGGTCGAGTCCGCCGGTGACGAGCAGAAGATCGCGGCCCCGTCCGGCGTGGAGCTCCGCTGGCTCCACCGCGGCGGCCGCCCGGTCGGCGAGGCGCTCCTGGCCGCGGTCCAGGGCCTGGACTTCCCGGCCGGCGACGTCCACGCCTTCGTCCACGGCGAGGCGGGCTTCGTCAAGGACCTGCGCCGCCACCTCCGCCTGGAACGCGGGGTCCCCCGCGAACGCCTTTCCATCTCGGGTTACTGGCGCCTGGGAAAGACCGACGAGGCCTGGCGCGCGATCAAGCGGGACTGGAACGAGCAGGTGGAGAAGGAGCAGGAGAACCCGCCGACCGCCGCCTGACGCCCCCGCGCCCGGGGCCCGGGTCCGGCGGACGCCCCGGGCACGGGAACCGGCTCCGGAGTCCGCCCCGGGGACGGGCCGGTCCGCAGTCCCCGGGGACGGGCCGGTCCGCAGTCCGCCCCGGGGACGGGCCCGCACTTCGTCAGCGCCGGCCTTCCCGCCCTACGCTCACCCCATGTCACCCGCACACCACTCCGACCGCGTCGCCGGCACCGTTCTGGGCTCCGCCGTCGGCGACGCCCTCGGCGCGCCCTTCGAGTTCGGCCCGCCAGGTGTCTACTCCGCCCGCTTCCCGGACGGCGTCGGCGAGATGTGCGGGGGCGGTGGCTGGGACCCGGGCGAGGCGACGGACGACACGCAAATGGCCGTCCTCGTCGGGGAGTCGCTACGGGAACGCGGCGGGCTCGACCTCCCGGACGTCTTCGACCGGTTCCGGCGGTGGGCGGCCGGCGAGCCGAAGGACATCGGCCTGCAGACCGAGGACGTGCTGACGAACGGTCAGCCCTGGGACGTCGCGGCCGCGCTCCACTTCCAGGTCAACGGGCGGGCTGCGGGCAACGGTTCGCTGATGCGGGCCGCCACGTCGGCCGTGTACTTCGCGGGTGCCGGGCGCACCGGAACCATGGAGGCGGCACGGCGGCTTTCGGCACTCACGCACGGCGACCGGGCGGCGTGGGAGGGCACGGCCGTCCTGCACGACCTGGTCCGGGTCGCCCTGGCCGGCGCCGACCCGCTGGCGGCCGTGCCGGAGGCCCTGTCCGACGTCCACGCGGATCACCGGGCACGGTGGGCGACCGTGCTGGCCCCGGACTGGCACCCGGACGAAGCCACCGAGTTCAATGGAGCGGTGTGGCCGTGCCTGGGCTCGGCGCTCTGGGCGCTGCGCACGACCGGCTCCTTCGAGGACGCCCTGGCCGCGGCCATCGACCTGGGCGGTGACACCGACACCGTCGCGGCCGTCACGGGGATGCTGGCCGGGGCGGTGTACGGGGCGAAGACCATCCCGGCCCGCTGGACGGACCCGCTGCACGTGCCCCTGCCGGGCCATGGCGACCGGGTGCTGCGCGCACCGGATCTCGCCGCACTGGCAGAGGCCCTCGCGGGCGGCCCCGCGCAGTGACGCGGCCACAGTGACGTCAGGCCCGGCAGGAGACAACCCCCTGCCGGCCCTGACGTACTGCCAAGGGCCCTGTCAGCCCACCGAGCTGTAGGCGACGACACCCCGCAACAGCGCGTCGACCGCCTTGCGGGCGTTCTTGGCGACCGTGCTGTTCTCCTTCGGCGCGGCCGCCGCGATCTGGCCGAGGACGTCGATGACCTGCTTGCACCAGCGGACGAAGTCACCGGCCGGCATCTCGGCCTCGCGCAGCACCTCGTCGAGGCCCTTGTCGGAGGCCCACTGGTAGGCGGCCCAGGCGAAGCCGAGGTCCGGTTCGCGCTGGCCGACGCCCTCGGCCTGGTTGATCCGGAACTCCTCCTCCAGGGCGTCCAGCCGTCCCCAGATCCGCACCATCTCGCCCATCGCCGCCTTGGCCCTGCCCGACGGGAGCTTCGGCGCGACCGCGTCGTCCGCTTGCCTTGCCTCGTAGACCAGGGCCGAGACGCACGCGGCCAGCTCGGCCGGGTTGAGGCCCTCCCAGACACCGTCGCGCAGGCATTCGCTGGCCAGCAGATCCAGTTCGCCGTAGAGGCGGGCGAGCCGCTTGCCGTGCTCGGTGACCTCGTCGCCGCGCAGGTAGTCCATCTCCGTCAGCAGGGCGACGATCCGGTCGAAGGTGCGCGCGATGGTGTTCGTCCGCCCCTCGATACGCCGCTCCAACTGCCGTGTGTCGCGCTGGAGCCGGTGATACCGCTCGGCCCAGCGCGCGTGGTCCTCCCGCTCGTCGCACCCGTGGCAGGGGTGCGCGCGCAACGCGGCGCGCAGGCGGGTGATCTCGCGGTCGTCGGCGGCCGCGGAACGCTGCTTTCGGTGCCGCTCCGGGGCTATGTGCCCGGCCTTGGTGCGCAGCGCGGAGGCGAGGTCGCGCCGCGACTGCGGCGAGCGGGGGTTGAACGACTTGGGGATGCGCATCCGCTCCAGCGGCTCGACCGGCACCGGGAAGTCGATCGACGCGAGCCGCTTGACCTGCCGTTCGGCGGTGAGCACGAGCGGGCGCGGCCCGTCGACGTGCTCGAAGCCACGGTGCCCGTTGGACCGCCCGGCCGGCAGGCCCGGGTCCAGCACCAGGGCCAGCCCGGCGAACTTGCCGGTGGGCACATGGATGACGTCGCCCGGCTTGAGCCGCTCCAGAGAGGTGGCGGCCGCCACCCTCCGCTGCGCGGCACCCTGCTTGGCCAGCTCGGTCTCACGGTCCTTCAGCTCGCGGCGCAGCCGCGCGTACTCCTCGAAGTCACCGAGGTGGCAGGTCATGCCCTCCCGGTAACCTTCCAGCCCCTCCTCGTTCCGCTGGACCTGACGCGAGATGCCGACCACCGACCGGTCCGCCTGGAACTGGGCGAACGACGTCTCCAGCAGTTCGCGCGAGCGGTGCCGGCCGAACTGGTCGACCAGGTTGACCGCCATGTTGTACGAGGGCTTGAAGCTGGAGCGCAGCGGGTACGTCCGCGTGCCGGCCAGGCCCGCCAGGTGGCCGGGGTCCATGCCGCGCTGCCAGAGCACCACCGCGTGGCCCTCGACGTCGATGCCGCGCCGCCCCGCTCGCCCGGTCAACTGGGTGTACTCACCCGGGGTGATGTCGGCGTGCTGCTCGCCGTTCCACTTGACCAGCTTCTCCAACACGACCGAACGGGCGGGCATGTTGATGCCGAGCGCCAGTGTCTCGGTCGCGAACACCGCCTTGACCAGGCCCTTGACGAACAGTTCCTCGACGACCTCCTTGAAGGTCGGCAGCATGCCCGCGTGGTGGGCCGCGATGCCCCGCTCCAGGCCTTCCAGCCATTCGTAGTACCCAAGGACGTGCAGGTCCTCGGTGGGGATCGAGGCGGTGCGCTCCTCGACGATCTCCCGGACCCGGGCGCGTCCCGCCTCGTCGTTGAGGCGGAGTCCCGCGTAAAGGCACTGCTGTACGGCGGCCTCGCAGCCGGCCCGGCTGAAGATGAACGTGATGGCGGGCAACAGCCCCTCGGCATCCAGCCGCTCGATGACCTCGGGCCGTCCGGGCGTCCAGATCCGCGACCGCTGCCGCCGCTCCCGCTCCCGGTCGGCCTCCCGGCCACGGCGCCGGTCGCGGCCGTTGAACGACGGCCGCGAATTCTCCATGCGCGCCAGGCGGACCAGGTCGGGGTTGACCTCGCGCCGGCCGGCTCCCCGGCCGCCGTGGTCGGTCTCCTCCTCGAAGAGGTCGTAGATCCGGCGTCCGGCCAGGACGTGCTGCCACAGCGGCACGGGCCGGCTCTCGGAGACGATCACCTCGGTGTCACCACGGACCGTGTCGAGCCAGTCACCGAACTCCTCGGCGTTGGACACGGTCGCGGAGAGCGACACCAGCGTCACGGACTCCGGGAGGTGGATGATCACTTCCTCCCAGACGGCACCGCGGAACCGGTCGGAGAGGTAGTGCACCTCGTCCATCACCACATAGCCCAGGCCCCGGAGGGACTGGGAGCCCGCGTACAGCATGTTGCGGAGGACCTCGGTGGTCATGACGACCACCGGCGCCTCGGAATTGACGCTGTTGTCACCGGTGAGCAGGCCGACCTTGCCGGGTCCGTACCGCCTGACCAGGTCGGCGTACTTCTGGTTCGACAGGGCCTTGATGGGCGTGGTGTAGAAGCACTTGCGCCCCTGCTCCAGGGCGAGGTGCACGGCGAACTCACCGACGATGGTCTTGCCCGAGCCGGTGGGTGCCGCGACGAGTACCCCCTTGCCGGCCTCGAGGGCGCGGCAGGCCTCGATCTGGAACGGATCCAGCTCGAAGTCGTACAGGGCGCGGAAGGGAGCGAGCGCGGTTGCCTGCTCGGCGGCGCGGAGCCGGGCGGCCGCGTACGCCTCCGCGGGTGTGAGTTCTTCTGTCATCTTGCTATCGAGCCTACCCGCCGGCACTGACAGTCAGCCGATCTTTAATCACCACAACGGCCTGTGACCGGGGACGTACGCATCGGGAACGGCCGAAGGCCCTCCAGGTGCCTGGAGGGCCTTCAGTCCGCATGGGCGTGCGCCGGGCGCACCCGTCAGGTGATGTCGTCGTAGCCGCTTCCGTTGAGCCGCTGCGAACGGCCGCCGTCCGCCTGTTCGGGCAGGGCAGGGGCCGACGGGATGGGCTCGACGGCTCCGACGGCCTCGGGCGTGAGGTCCAGCTCGGAGGCTTCGTCGTCGGCGAGCCCGCGGTCGGGGTTCCTGAACTGCCGTCGTCTGTCGTTGAGCAGCGAGATGCCGACCGCGATGAAGTAGAGCACCGCCAGTGGGCCGGCCAGGAGGATCATCGAGAGGGGGTCGCCGCCCGGCGTCGCGATCGCGGCGAACGCCGTCAGGCCGATGATCATGCCTCGCCACCAGTGCAGCATGCGCCGGCCGGTGAGGACACCGGTGAAGTTGAGCAGGATCAGCAGCAGGGGCAGTTCGAAAGCCAGGCCGAAGACGATCACCATGCGGGTGATCAGGTCGAGGTAGTCGTCGAGCGGCAGCAGGTTCTTCGCGCCTTCCGGCGTGAAGCTCAGCATGATCTCCGCCGTCTGCGGCAGGATCGTGTAGGCGACCCACGCCCCGAGGACGAAGAGCGGGACACCGATGGCCGCGAAGCCGAGCGCGTAGCGCTTCTCCTGCTTGTGCAGACCCGGAGCCACGAAGGCCCAGAGCTGGTAGAGCCAGACCGGGGTGGCCACGAGGACGCCGGCCATCAGGGCCACCTTCAGCGCGATCGTGAACGGCGACAGCAGACCATTGGTCGTCATGTCCGCGCACGGCCTGCCGTCCCGCGTCAGGGTCTCGCCTCGCGCGCAGCCCACCGACTCCAGGATCGGCTTCATCAGGAACTCGAAGATGTCCTTCTGGAAGAAGGCCGCGACGATCACCGCTACCGCCACCGCGATGACCGACTTCAGCAGCCGGTTCCGCAGTTCACGCAAATGCTCGACAAGAGGCATCCGCCCCTCGTCGTCCTTCTCCCGCTTGCGGGCAGACTTGAGCAACCCACTTCCCTTGTCTCGTGCGAGTGCGGTAGCCGTCGGCGTGTAACGCTCAGCGCGTGTGCGTCAGCTCTTGGTGGTGTTCTGCTCGGCGACCGGGCGGGCGCTGCTCACGTCGCCGGGCGCGGCCTGGATGGTGCGCGGGGCGGGCTGCTGCTGGGCCGTCGCGTCCGTGGTGGACGCCGGGGCGGACTCGGTGTCGTCCTTCTTCATGGCCTTCGCCTCGCTCTTCAGAATGCGAGCCGACTTGCCCAGCGAACGCGCCATCTCGGGAAGCTTCTTGGCACCGAAGAGCAGCAGGATGACGAGGATGATCAGAACGATCTCGAGGGGCTTCAGATTGCCGATCATGTGCGACTTCCTTCTCACCGAGGCGGCTGGGGGAGTGGGACTTACCTGTGCGACCGGACGGCTGTCCAGCCCCATGCTGCAAGGATCGTAACTCGCACGGGTAAACGTCGGGCAATCCCTGTGCATACTCCGCGTTCCCGGCAAGAGCCTCAACACTTGTGCCGGGACCAGCAGCGTACCTCTCGCACCTGCGCGCGAGGAGACCGGCGACCTACCGCAAATCCTCGCTGGTACGGGCCAGATCGGTGGCCGCCCGCTCCAGATCCTCGGCGGCGCGATTGATCCGCTGTGTGGTGTGCGTCACTTGGCGGCCGAGGCGTTGGGCCTCGATGAACACCCGGATGCCGAGGATGCCGAGGACGGCGATACCGAGGAACCCCAGGGCGATGGCGAGCATGGGCCAGAACATGCGCAGAGCCTAGACGACGCTCAGACGGTGGAGTGGAGGCGCAGCGTCCGCACGCCGCCGCCGGTGAGGAGCTCCACGATGCGCTCACCGGCGGGTTTGCGCACGGCGGAGCCGCATTCGGGGCAGGTGAAGGAGTAGAACGTGGTCCGGCGGCTGGCGCCGATGGCGAGGCGCAGGGAGCCGGCCGAGAGTTCCAAGCGGGCCTGGCACTCGGGGCAGGCGGCCTTGAAGAGGACCGGGGCCGATGGTGACAAGATGGTTCCGGGCATCACGGACAATTCCCTCAATTCCCTCGACGACTCGCCGACTCGCCGACTCGACGACTGCCCCCCGCGGCGCGACCGGCGCGATTCCGCCGACCCGTTCCGGCCGGGCATTCCGCCGTCGCGTCCCCGTTGCGAGTTCCGCGGACGCGTTCCCGGCACGCGTTCTCGACACGCGATCCGCCTCCGTGTTCCGCCTCACTCGTCCCGCGTCACTCGCTCCGCCTACTCCCGGCCGTCGTACGCGGCCAGCGCCTCGCACGCCGCCTGCCGGGCACTCGCCGCCAGCTCCGGCGGGGAGACGATCCGGCCCTCCCTGCCCAGCCGCAGCGCGAGCCGCCGGAGCGAAGCCGGGTCCGGCGTACGCAGGGTGATGCGCAAGCCGCCGTCGGGCAGTTCCTCCGCACTGTCGTGGGGGTAGTACTCGGCCACCCACCGGCCGCCGGGCCCCACCTCGACGACGACCTCCGGATCGTCGGCGGACGGCTGGACCAGCCCCTCGGACAGGTCTCGCAGCTCGATCTCGGGCGGTGCGGACGGCTCGTCCAGCAGACGGATCTCGGCCACCCGGTCCAGGCGGAAGGTGCGCCGCGCCTCGGACAGGCGGCACCAGGCCTCCATGTAGGTGTGGCCGACGGCGAAGAGCCGGATCGGGTCGACCTCCCGCTCGGTCAGCTCGTCCCGCGCGGGCGAGTAGTAGCGCAGCCACAGCCGACGCCGCTCCGAGATCGCCCGGTCGACCTCGGCGAACACCCCGCCCTCGGACTCGAAGGTCACCGACAGCCGGGAGCTGGCGCCGGCCGCCTCCCCCGCCGCGGCCTCCAGCTTGGCGGTGGCGCGCAGCAGCGCCTCCCGGTCGCCCTCGCGCAGCCCGGGCAGGGTGGCGACGGCCCGTGCCGCGACCAGCAGCGCGGTCGCCTCGTCGGCGGCGAGCCGCAGCGGCTCGGCGACGTCGTCGGGGTTGTGCCACCAGATCTGCTCGCCGTCCGTGTCGATGTCGAGCAGATCGCCGCCGCGGAAGCTGGTTCCGCACATGGGCAGGACGTCGAGGTCGGAGATCAGCTCGTCCTCGGTGATACCGAACGCCCGGGCGACGTCCCCGACATGGGCGCCGGGGCGCTCACGCAGGTAGGTCACCAGGGAGAGCATCCGCCTGGTCTGGTCGATCGCGTTCGCGGCCATCGTTGTCCGTCCCCCTCAGCCTTTGGCCACGGCACGCAGCCGGTCCATCACATCGGCCCGCAGATCGGCGGGTTCCAGTACGACGACGTCCGGACCGAACTCCACGAGCCAGGCGTCCAGGCCGTGTCCGTACGGGATCTCCAACTCGTCCCAGCCGTCCCCCAGTTCCCGCACCGACAGGGCGCGGGCGCGAAGCGGGTAACCGCAGTCGGTGCGGAGCCGGATCAGGGCGGACCGGGTCGCGGTCTCCCCCGCCCAGCTCTCGACGGTCTCGCGGACGGTCGACACGTCCGGTACGGGCGCGGTGAAGGCCCCGGCACGGGAACGGACCTTGCCGGTGATCCGGGACAGCCGGAAGACGCGCTCGGCGCCGCGCTCGCGGTCCCAGCCGGCCAGGTACCAGTGGCCGCGCCAGCACTCCAGCGTCCAGGGCTCGACATGGCGGGTCTCGGGGCGGGCGGCGTTGGCCTTGCGGTACTCGAAGACGACGGGGCGCCGGTCGCGGCAGGCGAGCATCAGCGGCTCGAAGGCGGCCTCGCGGACGGGGATGCGCGGTTCGAGGGCGCTGTGCGGGGTGTCGTAGGTGTCCTCCGCCTCGGGCATGCCGGCGGCGCGCAGCTTCTGGAGGGCTCCGCTGGCGGCGCCGGCGAGGCGGGCCTGCTGCCAGACCTTGGCGGCCAGGCCGAGGGCCGCGGCCTCCTCGGCGTCGAGCTGGATGGGGGGCAGCCGGTTGGAGTCGCGGCGGGCGAGGTAGCCGGTCTCGCCGTCGAGGTTCTCCACGGTCTCGATGACGAGGCCGAGCTCGCGCAGATCGTCCTTGTCGCGCTCGAACATGCGGTTGAAGGAGTCGTCGGAGCCGGCTTCCAGGTAGGCCTCGATCGAGCTGCGCAGTTCCCGCTTGCTGAGCGGGCGCCGGGTCCCCAGCAGGCACAGCGCCAGATTCATCAGCCGCTCGGCCTTGGCAATGGCCATCGACGCCCTGCACCTCTTCTTATGGAGTCACTTTTCCCGCTCAACGTACCGCCCCGGGGTGTCGCGGCAAAAGTCACGGCAAGGCCGAGGGCCCGTGCCTGGAGGCACGGGCCCTCGAGGTGACCGGTTCCGGCCACGACGCGACGGCGATCACCCGCCGGTCATGCGAAGCGCAGGCGGCGGGTCAGACGCCGACCAGGTCGCAGACGAAGATCAGCGTCTCGCCCGGCGCGATGCGGCCACCGGCGCCGCGGTCGCCGTACGCGAGGTGCGCGGGGATGATCAGCTGGCGACGGCCGCCGACCTTCATGCCCTGCACGCCCTGGTCCCAGCCCTGGATGACCTGGCCGACGCCGAGCTGGAACTGCAGCGGGGTGCCGCGGTTCCAGGACGAGTCGAACTCCTCACCGGTGGAGAACGCCACGCCCACGTAGTGGACCTTGACCATGTCACCGGCCTTGGCCTCCGGGCCGTCGCCCTCCCAGATGTCCTTGATCTCCAGGTCCTTCGGCGGCTCGCCACCCGGGAAGTCGATCTCGGGCTTGTCGATGTTCACGAAAAACAGTGCTCCTCAAACGATGTACTGATCAACCGGGACAGTCTTACATCACGGCGAGGATGTCGAGGGAGAAGACCAGCGTCGAGTTGGCGGGGATGTCCCCGGACGCCTGCGCGCCGTAGCCCAGCTCCGGCGGGACGACGAGCATCACACGGCTGCCGACCTTCTTGCCCGCCAGGCCCTGCTGCCAGCCCTTGATCAGGCTCTGCAGCGGGAACTCCGCGAGCTGTCCGCCCTTGTAGCTGGAGTCGAATTCCTTGCCACCGTCCCACAGGACGCCCTTGTACTGGAGCAGCAGCTTGTCCGTGGGCTTCACGGCCTGGCCGTCGCCCTCCAGGATGTACTTCGCGACCAGGCCCTTGGGAGCGGGCTTCTTGGGCACCTCGATGGACGGCGCCGCACCGTCGGTGTTGGTGCCGACCTTGGGCAGGTCGATGTTGTCCTGGGCCACCTCGCGGCCCTTGGCCGAGCTCTTGGCGTTGAAGGTGCCACGGATGTCGACGACGAACACCAGCGTGTCGGTGCCCTTGATCCCGCCCTGCGGGTTGCCCTGCGTGCCGTAGCCGAGGGCCGGCGGGATGGCCAGCTCGACCCGGCTCCCGACGGTCTTGCCCGGCAGCGCCCGGTCCCAGCCCGGGATGAGCTGGCCGACGCCGATGGCGCTGGTCAGGGGCGCCTTGCGGTCGTAGGAGTTGTCGAAGACCTTGGCGGTGTCCCAGATCTGCCCGAGGTAGTCGAACTGCAGGTAGTCGCCCTTGGCCACCGTCTGGCCCTTGCCGGGGATGAGCGTCTTCACGGCGAGGTCGGACGACGGCTTGCCCGGGCCCTTGGCGACGGTCGGCTTCTGGCCGAACTTCGTTCCCGCGGTGACGGCGGGCAGCGGACCCTCCACGATCTTCGCGGAAGGCTCCGCGGGTGCGGACGGGCTCTCGTCGGTCTTGGCCTCGTCGGACTTGTCGTCGCCGCAGCCCGCGAGGGTGAGCAGGCCGGCCGGGACGGCGAGAAGGAGGGAGCGACGGCGCACGGAATGCCTCGTATCTTGGTCGGGATCTCGGGATCTGCAGGTCTTCGCAATCGAGTTCGCGAGGGTGTCGCGTCACTCTACGGCGTGACTCTACGACGTACGTGAGCCGCCGCACGAGCAACGCACGGCGCCCACAACGATGAGCCCTGACACCGACGAGCCCCCGAGCCCCCGGCCGGCCCCGCGCGAGCCCGGCACCCAGGCCCCGTCCGGGCCCGTCTCCCCCGCTCCCGGCGTCCGCAGCCCGCCCGCGGCTCGGCCGCCCGGATCCCACAGCCCGCCCCGGGCCGGCTCCCGCCAGGGCCCGGAGGACGGCGGCCCGGAGGGGCGCCGGGACAGCGGGCGCCGGGCCGGAGGACGGCGGGACAGCGGGCGCCGGGCCGGAGGACGGCGGGACAGCGGGCGGCGGACCGTGAGCAGCGGCCGGAGGACGCGCCCTGGTGGGAGCCGGGCCGGGGGACGGCGGGCCCGCCCGCGGCTCGGCACGGGTGCCGGCCCCGGCGTCCGGCACCCGTGCCCACTGACGGCCGCCCGGCCGAGGGCTCGCCCCGGCCACTGCGGCCCGGCCGCGGCCCGCCCTCGGCCACATGCCGGCGATGAGCTTCTCCACCCGGTCGTCGACCGACCGGAAGGGGTCCTTGCACAGCACCGTGCGCTGCGCCTGGTCGTTGAGCTTGAGGTGCACCCAGTCGACGGTGAAGTCCCGTCGCTGCTCCTGCGCCCGGCGGATGAAGTCGCCGCGCAGCCGCGCCCTGGTGGTCTGCGGGGGCACCGACTTGCCCTCGAAGATCTTCAGGTCGTTGCAGATGCGGGCGGCCTGTCCCTTCTTCTCCAGCAGGTAGTAGAGCCCGCGCCGACGGTGGATGTCGTGGTACGCGAGGTCTATCTGGGCGACCCTCGGGTGCGACATGGTCATGTTGTGCTTGGCCCGGTACCGCTCCAGCAGCTTGTACTTCATGACCCAGTCGATCTCGGTGCCGATCCGGTCGAGGTCCTCCTCCTCGATGGCGTCCAGCGTGCGGCCCCACAGCTCCAGGACCTGCGCGACGGTACCCGTACGGATGCCGCGCCGGTCGACGAAGTCGGCGGCCTTCTCGTAGTACTCGCGCTGGACCTCCAGGGCGGATGCCTCGCGTCCGCTGGCGAGGCGGACCTTGCGCTGTCCGGTGATGTCGTGGCTGACCTCACGGATCGCCCGGATCGGATTCTCCAGGGTGAGGTCGCGCATCACCGTGCCGGCCTCGATCATGCGCAGGACGAGGTCGGTGGCGCCGACCTTCAGCAGCATGGTCGTCTCGGACATGTTCGAGTCACCCACGATGACGTGCAGGCGGCGGTACCGCTCGGCGTCGGCGTGCGGTTCGTCGCGGGTGTTGATGATCGGCCGGGAGCGGGTCGTCGCGGAGCTGACGCCCTCCCAGATGTGCTCGGCCCGCTGGCTGACGCAGTAGACGGCGCCGCGCGGGGTCTGCAGCACCTTCCCGGCGCCGCAGAGCAGCTGCCTGGTGACGAGGAACGGAATGAGGATGTCCGCGAGCCGCGAGAACTCCCCGTGGCGGGCGACGAGATAGTTCTCGTGGCAGCCGTAGGAGTTTCCCGCCGAGTCGGTGTTGTTCTTGAAGAGATAGACGTCGCCCGCGATTCCCTCCTCGTGCAGGCGGCGTTCGGCGTCGACGAGCAGGCCCTCGAGAATGCGCTCGCCGGCCTTGTCGTGGGTGACCAGTTCCGTCACGTTGTCGCATTCGGGAGTTGCGTATTCCGGATGCGATCCCACGTCGAGGTAGAGGCGGGCGCCGTTCCGCAGGAAGACGTTGCTGCTGCGGCCCCATGACACGACACGGCGGAAGAGGTAGCGCGCCACTTCGTCAGGAGACAGTCGGCGCTGTCCCCTGAACGTGCACGTGACGCCGTACTCGTTCTCCAGCCCGAAAATGCGGCGGTCCATGACTGAACATTACGCCTGATGGCCTGTGCTGAAACCGGGTTCGACAGCACCGTTTCGATCATTTTCCGATGCCGCCACGACATCTCCGGCATGTTGGGCTCCGCGAAGGGGGACCGCCAGTACGCGCCGGGTCGCCAGCAGGACCAGCAGGGCGACGAATCCCCCGGCACCCGCCACGGCGAAACTCGCGGTGGTGCCGGAGAGCTGGACCACCGGACCCGCCGCGGCCGTTCCGGCGGCGGCCCCCACGCCGAAGGTGGTCACCAGCCAGGAGAACGCCTCGGTGACCGTGCCGCGCGGGGCGTGCCGGTCGACGACGATGAACGCGCAGGCGATGGCCGGGGCCAGGAACACGCCCGCCAGGGCCGCCAGGGCCGTCATGGGCAGTACGCCGGGGGTGAGCAGCAGCGGCAGATACCCGAGGGCCAGCAGGCCGACGAGGACCTGCAGGCGGCGCTCCGGGGCGCCCGCCCACTGCCGGGCTCCGTAGAGCGTGCCGCCGGCCAGCGCGCCGAGGCCCAGGGCGGCCATCAGCCAGCCGTACACGGAGTCACTGCCGTGGTCCTCGGCGTAGGCGTAGGCGGCGACGGTGATGGAGCCCATGGCGAGGCCGACGAAGAAGAACGAGCCGAGCAGGGCCAGCAGCCCGGGTGAGCGCAGCGCGCCGAGCCAGTGTGCCTCACGGGGGGCGGAGCGCCAGGCGCGGGACGGTTCGGCCAGGACGACGGACAGGGCGCCGAGTACGCCGATGGCGTTGATGACGAGCAGGGCGGCGGCCGGCGACCAGAGCGAGACGAGCAGCGTGACCATCAAGGGGCCGACGGTGAACATGACTTCCTGGGCGACCGCGTCCATGGCGTACGCCCGGTGGACCCGGTCCTCGCGGCCCAGGACGCTCGGCCACAGGGCCCTGAGACCGCCCTCCAGGGGCGGGGTGAACAGTCCGGCCACGGCGACGGCGGCGTACGTGAGCGGCAGCGGGTCGATGCCGGTGAGGACCAGCAGCGCCATGCCCAGGGCGGAGACCAGGGCCGCCGGGAGCTGGACCCGGGGTTGGCCGTACAGGTCGACGGCGCGGCCGAGGAGGGGCTGGCCGATGGCGTTGCCGATGCCGTACACGGCGGCGAGCCCGCCGGCGAGGCTGTAGCTGCCGCCCTCGGCACGCGTGAACAGCATCAGGGCGATGGGCCCGGTGCCGTTGGGGAGGCGTCCCACGAGGGTGCCTATGAGCAGCCTGGCGGCATGGGGTGCCTTCAGGATGTCGGCGTATCCGCCCGACGCGGCGGCCATGTGCTGCCCCTCTCCCCCGGCACTCGAACCGAGGTTTTACGTATAACTTCCTTCGTCATACGTACCATGTCGGCATCCCGCGGGTCCACCCTCGCGGTCCGATCGTCGAAGCGGAGGCGTGCGTGCACCACCCGGACCGAGCGGTTCCCGAGCCGGCGTCCCGGCCGGCGCCCGGCGGGGACGACTCCCGGCGGAACGCCGGCCCCTCGCCCCGCGCGACGGCCGCGTCGGCGCGCCCGTCGGTGCCCGGCCGTGCGGCGGGCGCTCCCGGGGCCGCGACACCGCCCGCGGCGGACCCCGCCCGGCCCGCGGCGGTGCCGGAGGCGGACCCGAGCACCTCCGCGGGGCGGCGTGCCCAGTCCGGGCGTGCCCAGCCCCAGGGAGCCGAGCCCCGGCCCGCCGAGCCGAGGGATACCGGGGTCGCCGAGGGCACCGACGCGGCCGGGGACGCCCCCGTGCCCGCCGTCGGCGGTGCGCGGCCCACCAGCCGGGACGTCGCGCGGGCCGCGGGGGTGTCGCAGGCCACCGTGTCGCTCGTCCTCGGCGACAAGTGGCGCGGGCGGGTCTCGGAGCGCACGGCGCGGCTGGTACGGGAGGCGGCCGACGAGCTCGGCTACCGCCCCAACCTCGCGGCCCGCAACCTCCGCCTCGGCAGTACCAGGACCGCGCTGCTGGTGGTGCCCGCCCTCACCAACGAGTTCTTCGCCCGGGTCTACACCGGCGCCGCCGCGGTGGCCGCCCGCCACGGCTTCGGGGTGGTCCTGTACCCCTCCCCCGAGGGCGTCGGCCCGGCGAGGGACCCGTTCGCCTCGGCGCGGGCGGCACTGGACGGGGTGATCGCCTCCTCCATGGCCGCCGACGCGCTGCGGGCGATCCGCGGCACGGACCTGCCGCTGGTCATGCTCGACAGCGACCCGGCCGACCCGGGCGCCGCGGCCCATGTGAACCTCGACATCGCCGACGGCATGCGGCAGGTGACGGACCATCTGCTGGCGCTGGGTCACCGCCGCTTCCTGCACCTGTCGTCCGCCGTGCCCTCCTGGACCTTCGACGTACGCGGGCGGGCCCTGGCCGCCTGCCTGGACGGCCTCCCCGGCGTCTGTGTACGGACCGTTCCGGTGCCGCTGGAGGTGAACGGCGCCCGCGAGGCCGCCGAACGCGCGCTGACCGCGCCGGGGGCGCGTCCGACGGCACTGGTCTGCGACGACGACATCGTGGCGGCGGGCGCCTGCAAGGCGGTACGGAGACTGGGGCTGCGGGTCCCGGAGGACCTGTCGGTCACCGGGTTCGACGACCTCGCCCTCGCCACCGCGGTGGAGCCCGAGCTGACCACGGTCCGGCTGCCCGCGGAGCGGATCGGCGAGCGCGGGATGACGGCCCTGCTGGACGTCCTCGCGGGCCGCCCGCCGGAGCACGGCGACCTCCCGGTCACTCTGATGCCCCGCGGCTCCTCGGGCCCGGCCCCGGCCCCCTGACACGCCGGTGCCCCGGCCGCGCGGGCGGTCCGGGGCACCTGTCGGCCGGGGGTCAGTCCTCCGACTCCTCCGGCTCCTCGTCCGAGGGGGCGTCGGTCGGGGTGGACGCCGAGGCGTCCGCCTCCAGGAGGCGGGCCAGCTGGCGGCCGACGATCCGCTTGAACTTGCGCTGCTGGGGGCGCGTGCGGTCCAGGATGGCCACCTCCAGCCGCTCCGCGGGGATCTCCCGCTCGCTGCCGTTGGTGTCCCGGGACAGCGCCTGTACGGCGAGCTTCAGCGCCTCGGCGAGCGACATCCCGTCGCGGTGCCGCTGGTCGAGGAAGGTGCTGATCTGCTCGGCGTTGCCGCCGACCGCGACCGAGCCGTGCTCGTCGACGATCGATCCATCGTGCGGCAGGCGGTAGATCTGGTCGCCCTCGGGGGAGGTCCCCACCTCGGCGACGACCAGCTCCACCTCGTACGGCTTCTCCCCCGCGCTGGAGAAGATGGTGCCCAGCGTCTGGGCGTACACGTTGGCGAGGCCACGGGCCGTCACGTCGTCGCGGTCGTAGGTGTAGCCCCGCAGGTCCGCGTAGCGCACGCCGCCGATCCGCAGGTTCTCGTACTCGTTGTACTTACCGGCCGCGGCGAAACCGATCCGGTCGTAGATCTCGCTGAACTTGTGCAGCGCACGGGACGGGTTCTCACCGACGAAGACGATGCCGTCGGCGTACTGCAGCACAACCAGGCTGCGTCCACGGGCGATGCCCTTGCGGGCGTATTCCGCCCGGTCCTGCATGGCCTGTGCGGGCGAGACATAGAACGGCGTCGTCACCGGCTATCCGTCCCTTTCTTCAGGTGGAAAAACATCAAGAGCGCGAACGTCAGAGCAGCGCGGCGCGCGGGCCGTCGGGCTGTTCGAGGCGGCGCTCCAGGATCGCGCGGGCGGTCTCGGACGACTCGGCCTCGGTGAGCCGCCGGAAGCCCTCGTCGGTGATCACGGTGACGATCGGGTAGATCCGCCGGGCCACGTCCGGGCCGCCGGTCGCCGAGTCGTCGTCCGCCGCGTCGTAGAGCGCCTGCACGACCAGGGTGATGGCCTGCTGCTCCGTCAGGTCGTCGCGGTAGAGCTTCTTCATGGCACCCCGGGCGAAGATCGAACCGGAGCCGGTGGCCGCGAAGCCGTGCTCCTCGGAGCGGCCGCCCGTCACGTCGTAACTGAAGATCCGGCCCTTCTCGCGCTCGACGTCCCAGCCGGCGAAGAGCGGAACCACGGCCAGGCCCTGCATCGCCATGCCCAGGTTGCTGCGGATCATCGTGGAGAGGCGGTTCGCCTTGCCCTCCAGGGAGAGCTGCGCGCCCTCGACCTTTTCGAAGTGCTCCAGCTCCAGCTGGAAGAGCTTGACCATCTCCACGGCGAGGCCGGCGGTGCCGGCGATGCCCACGGCCGAGTACTCGTCGGCCGGGAACACCTTCTCGATGTCGCGCTGGGCGATCATATTGCCCATCGTGGCGCGCCGGTCACCGGCGAGCACCACGCCGCCGGGGAAAGTGGTGGCGACGATGGTGGTGCCGTGCGGTGCTTCGATGGCGCCCTGCAGGGGCGGCAGGGTCCGCCTGCCGGGCAGCAGGTCGGGCGAGTGGTCGGCCAGGAAGTCCATGAACGAGGAGGAGCCGGGCGTCAGGAAGGCTGCCGGCAGACGCCCGGTGCTACGAGGGTTGGCTTCCACGCGTTTCCTTCCGAAATGAGGCGGCGGCCCGCCGCTGCGGCGGTCGGGCCGATCATGCGTGCTGTGCACGGACCTTACCCGTGCCGTCGCCGGTCATCCGTCCCGGTGCCGTCGGCTTTCACCGACGGCACCGGGGAAGGACAACGAGCTCTACTGTCCGCCCTTTTGCACGAAGGACCGTACGAAGTCCTCGGCGTTCTCCTCGAGGACGTCGTCGATCTCGTCGAGTACGGAGTCGACGTCGTCGGACAGCTTCTCCTGGCGCTCCTTGAGGTCCTCGGACGCCTGCGCGTCCTGCGCCTGCTCCTCGACCTCCTCGGTGGAACGTGTGGCCTTCTGCTGCCCGCCGCCGGTGTCCTTGGTCGCCATATCCCTCACCCCGCTCGGTTTGCCCGCTTGGTTCGGTCTCTCAAGATCAGACCCTACAAGGACGGTCTGACATCGGCCCTGTACTTTCTCCAACGTCCAGGGAGTATCCCCATGATTCCCGGAGATCTCCGGGCCAAGCTCTTTTTCGTACGCGTACTCGGCCGCCGCTCAGTGGCCGGACAGCACGCGGACCAGGTCCTCCGCCGTACGGCAGCGGTCCAGGAGCTCCTTCACATGGTTACGTGTACCGCGCAACGGTTCCAGTGTGGGCACCCGCTGCAGGGAGTCGCGACCGGGCAGGTCGAAGATCACCGAGTCCCATGAGGCCGCGGCCACGTCATCGGCGTACTGCTCCAGGCACCGGCCCCGGAAATAGGCCCTGGTGTCCTCCGGAGGCTTCGCCTGCGCCCGCGTGACGGCGTCCTCGTCCAGCAGCCGCTTCATCCGCCCACGGGCCGCCAGACGGTTGTACAGGCCCTTGTCGGGCCGTACGTCGGCGTACTGCAGGTCCACCAGGTGGAGCCGCGCGGCGTCCCAGTCGAGCCCGTCGCGGCGCCGGTAGCCCTCCATGAGCTCCCGCTTGGCCACCCAGTCCAGCTCGCCCGCCAGGCTCATCGGGTCGTTCTCGAGCCGGTTGAGGGTGTCCTCCCACCTGACCAGCACGTCCTTGGTCTGCTCGTCGGCATCGGCGCCGAACCGCTCCTCCACGTACTTGCGGGCCAGCTCGAAGTACTCCATCTGCAGTTGTACGGCGGTGAGTGTCCGGCCGCTGCGCAGCGTGATCAGGTACTGGAGCGAGGGGTCGTGCGAGACCTGGTGCAGGGTGCGCACCGGCTGGTCGACGGCGAGATCGACCGTGATGAAGCCGTCCTCGATCATCGACAGCACCAGGGCCGTCGTGCCGAGCTTCAGGTACGTCGAGATCTCCGAGAGGTTCGCGTCCCCGATGATCACATGGAGCCGGCGGTACTTCTCGGCGTCGGCGTGGGGCTCGTCCCGGGTGTTGATGATCGGCCGCTTGAGGGTGGTCTCCAGGCCCACCTCGACCTCGAAATAATCGGCGCGCTGGCTGATCTGGAAACCGTGCTCATGGCCGTCCTGACCGATGCCCACGCGGCCGGCGCCCGTGACGACCTGCCGGGAGACGAAGAACGGCGTCAGGTGGCGCACGATGTCCGAGAAGGGGGTCTCCCGCTTCATCAGGTAGTTCTCGTGCGTGCCGTAGGAGGCGCCCTTGTTGTCGGTGTTGTTCTTGTAGAGGTGGATCGGCTGGGCGCCCGGCAGCTGGGCCGCCCGCTCCGCGGCCTCCGCCATGATCCGCTCGCCCGCCTTGTCCCACAGGACGGCGTCGCGCGGATTGGTGACCTCGGGGGCGCTGTATTCGGGGTGCGCGTGGTCGACGTAGAGCCGCGCCCCATTGGTGAGGATCACATTGGCCAGGCCGATGTCCTCGTCGGTGAGCTGGCTGGAGTCGGCGGCCTCGCGGGCGAGGTCGAAGCCGCGGGCGTCCCGCAGCGGGTTCTCCTCCTCGAAGTCCCAGCGGGCGCGCCGCGCCCGGTGCATCGCCGCCGCGTAGGCGTTGACGATCTGGGACGAGGTGAGCATGGCATTGGCGTTCGGGTGGCCGGGAACGGAGATCCCGTACTCCGTCTCGATGCCCATTACTCGCCGTACAGTCATGCGGCCCTCCTTGCCCGGCGGCGTCCCCGTCCGGGAACGGCGCTCAAGTACCGCTGCTTCTCCGATGCGTGTGCGGTGCCCGTCCCCGCACTGCGCGACTCGGCGGTACGGAAGAGCCTAGAACGCCTCTGCGCTGGTGGGGAGATCAATTGCGTCATTGCTGCGGTCTGGTCGGAATGCGGCCAGGGACCGGTGAAAGCAACCGGCCGCGGATGCCCTCCCCCGCCGTGGGCGGGGGGAATCCGGGGCACCCGCAGCCGGAATGCGATCTACAGGTACTGACCGGTGTTCGCCACCGTGTCGATGGACCGACCGGTGTCGGCGCCCTGCTTTCCGGTGACGAGGGTGCGGATGAAGACGATCCGCTCGCCCTTCTTTCCGGAGATCCGGGCCCAGTCGTCCGGGTTGGTGGTGTTCGGCAGGTCCTCGTTCTCCTTGAACTCGTCCACGCAAGCCTGGAGGAGGTGGGAGACCCGAAGGCCTTTCTGGTTGTGGTCGAGGAAGGCCTTGATGGCCATCTTCTTGGCCCGGTCGACGATGTTCTGGATCATCGCGCCGGAGTTGAAGTCCTTGAAGTACAGGACTTCCTTGTCACCATTGGCGTACGTCACCTCGAGGAACCGGTTCTCCTCGGATTCCGCGTACATCTGCTCCACGACCGACTGGATCATCGCCTGAGCCGCGGCTTCCTTGGACCCATTGTGCTCGGCCAGGTCGTCCGCGTGCAGCGGCAGCGAAGGTGTCAGGTACTTGGCGAAGATGTCCTTGGCCGCCTCCGCGTCCGGACGCTCGATCTTGATCTTCACATCGAGCCGGCCCGGCCGGAGGATGGCGGGGTCGATCATGTCCTCGCGGTTGGAGGCGCCGATGACGATGACGTTCTCCAGGCCCTCCACACCGTCGATCTCGGCGAGCAGCTGCGGGACGATGGTGTTCTCCACGTCCGAGCTGACACCGGAGCCACGGGTGCGGAAGAGGGACTCCATCTCGTCGAAGAAGACGATCACCGGGGTGCCCTCGCTCGCCTTCTCACGAGCACGCTGGAAGACCAGGCGGATGTGCCGCTCGGTCTCGCCGACGTACTTGTTGAGGAGCTCGGGGCCCTTGATGTTGAGGAAGTAGCTCTTCCCCGCGGGCTGCCCGGTCACCTCGGCGACCTTCTTGGCAAGGGAGTTGGCGACGGCCTTCGCGATCAGCGTCTTGCCGCAGCCGGGCGGGCCGTACAGAAGGATGCCCTTCGGCGGCCGCAGTTCGTGCTCCTGGAAGAGGTCGGGGTAGAGGTACGGAAGCTCGACCGCGTCACGGATCAGCTCGATCTGGTTCCCCAGACCGCCGATCTTGGTGTAGTCGACGTCCGGGACCTCCTCGAGGACGAGTTCCTCGACCTCGCTCTTCGGGATCACCTCGTAGACGTAACCGGACCTGGGCTCGAGCAGCAGGGCGTCGCCGGGCCGGATGGTGATGTCCAGCAGCGGCTCGGCGAGCCTCACCACCCGTTCCTCGTCGGTGTGCCCGATCACCAGGGCCCGCTCGCCGTCCTCGAGGATCTCCTTGAGGGTGACGATGTCCCCGGCGCGCTCGAACTCCATGGCCTCGACCACGTTGAGCGCTTCGTTGAGCATCACTTCCTGGCCGCGCCGGAGCTCGTCGAGCTCGACGCTGGGGCTGACGTTCACCCGGAGCTTGCGGCCCCCGGTGAAGATGTCGCAGGTGCCGTCCTCGTTCGCCTGCAGGAAGACACCGAAGCCGGCCGGGGGCTGCGCGAGCCGGTCGACCTCCTCCTTGAGGGCCACGATCTGGTCGCGGGCCTCACGGAGCGTATTGGCGAGTCGCTCGTTCTGTGCGGACACGCCGGCCAGGTTGGTCTGCAGCTCGACGATCCGCTCTTCGAGAATCCTCGTGTGACGCGGAGAGTCGGCGAGCTTACGTCGCAGGACGGCGATTTCCTGCTCGAGATAGGCAACCTGGCCGGCAGGGTCTTCAGACCCCCGCCCCGGCCGGATGCCGCGGTTGATGTCGTCGTCGTGGGCTGCCACGGTCCTCACCTCCTCCAAGGGGAGCTGGACGCTTCCTGACCCTACCTGGGTGGGTGGTGATTGAAACCCCTAGATCACAAAGACTCTCGAGGTGTGTCCGATCTTCACCCTTGCGCTCTCCCTCGCACCAGGGGGATACCCACCCATCAACACTTGAAAGCGGGCGGTTGTATCGTCGGAGTGGTCAACACCCGTCAGGGTTGGCCCGACTTACCACACCAGAGGCAGGAACATGACCGTGCAGCACGAGGCTCCGACCACGGGCGCCGGCGAGGCCCTGGAGGTCTGGATCGACCAGGACCTCTGTACCGGCGACGGAATCTGCGCGCAGTACGCCCCCGAGGTCTTCGAGCTGGACATCGACGGCCTGGCGTACGTGAAGAGCGCCGACGACGAACTGCTGCAGGCCCCCGGGGCCACGACGCCCGTTCCGCTGCCCCTGCTCCAGGACGTCGTCGACTCCGCGAAGGAGTGCCCCGGCGACTGCATCCACGTGCGGCGCGTGGCGGACCGGGTCGAGGTCTACGGCCCTGACGCGGAGTGACCGATCAGGCACTCCGGGCTTCGGCCGGGGTGGAGCGGACGAACTTGTCCCCCTCCCACCGCCACTTGACGGTCTCCCGCTGGTCGGGACAGCAGCTCGGTACGTCCGGTGAGGAGTAGCCGAGCAGGGTCGCGGTGACCACCCCGTCACGTACGGCGATCCCGCCGACGCTGCGGCGCTCGGCAGGCTCCACCAGCGTGGCCACCACACGGGACCCGGTGCCGGTGCCGCGGGCCAGGACGTACACGCCGCTGGGCGGTGTTCCGGAGCCCGCGCGGCAGTGCGCCGCCACGACCGTCTCCGGCCGGCCGTCGCCGTCGATGTCCCCCGTCGCGCGCTTCGCCACCACGCTGGCCGCGCCCGCGCATTCGAGGGGGTACGTCACCGCCGCCGGGTCGGGGGCGGGGGCCGGCGCGGGAGCCGCCGCTGTCCGGATACCGCCCGTCTGGGAGGCGGTGGCGGCTTCGGGCTGGAGCACCCCGGCGCCGGCGACCACCGCGGCCATCGCCGCGGCGGTGGCGAGCCAGTGCACCGGGCGGGCGTGGGTGTGCGCGAGTTCCTGAAGGGCGGAGGTCTGCACGCGGAGTGCCTCCTGTGGGCTGTGCGGTGGGGGTGGCCAGCATCGTGCCATACGTCACAGGTGGGCGGAACCGCGGGGTCGGGCTGCGTTCCCGCGCGGTGCCGAACGTAAAGGCGCCGCCGTCGAGTTCTCCCACCGGTGGCGGGAACTCGACGGCGGCGCCGTCGCCTTGTCGGGGCGTCAGTCCTGGGGCGTCAGCCCTTGTTGGGGCCTTCGTAGTCCTCGCCGTACGCGCCCTTGGCGGGACGGCGGCGGCGCATCGGAGGCTCCACGCCGTCGGCGAGGCGGCGTGCGGTGAGCAGGAAACCGGTGTGGCCGATCATGCGGTGGTCCGGGCGGACGGCCAGGCCCTCGACGTGCCAGTTGCGGATCATCGACTCCCAGGCGGCCGGCTCGGCGAAGCAGCCGATCTCGCGGATGGACTCCACGGTGCGGGCCAGCTGGGTGGTGGTCGCGACGTAGCAGCAGAGGATGCCGCCGGGGACGAGGGCCTTGGAAACGGCCTCCAGGCACTCCCAGGGCGCGAGCATGTCCAGGATCACCCGGTCGACGTCGGTGTCGGACAGGTTGTCCTGGAGGTCACCGACCGTGAGCTGCCAGGCGGGGTGCGGGCCGCCGAAGTAGCGCTCCACGTTGCCCTTGGCGATCTCGGCGAAGTCCTCGCGTCGCTCGTAGGAGTGCAGCATGCCGTCGTCGCCGATGGCGCGGAGCAGGAAGCTGCTGAGCGAGCCGGAGCCCACACCCGCCTCGACGACGCGTGCGCCGGGGAAGATGTCGGCGAAGGCCAGGATCTGCCCCGCGTCCTTGGGGTAGACCACGGCGGCGCCGCGGGGCATGGACAGGACGTAGTCGGGGAGCAGGGGGCGCAGCGCGAGGTAGGCGACGTTTCCCGTGGTACGGACAACACTGCCCTCGGGAGCACCGATCAGCTCGTCGTGCGGGAAGGAACCCTTGTGGGTGTGGAAATTCTTCCCGGCCTCGAGCGTGAACGTGTAGTGGCGTCCCTTGGGGTCGGTGAGCTGGACCTGGTCCCCGACCTCGAAGGGCCCGCGACGGCGGGCGGCACCGGTCGGTTCGGACATGTGACCAGTGTATGGGCTTCAGGAACCCGGCCGTGCCATCGCCTGGACGAAGGCCCGCTCGACGTCCGCGGTGGACAGGACGCCGTAGATCTCGCCGGACTCCTCGACCACCAGGTACTCCGTGGCCGGAGTCGTGCGCAGCTTGTCCAGGAGCGCCTCGCCGGCGAGGTCCGCCGGAACCCTCATGCCCTCGGTGAGGTCCTGGGCGAGGCCGCTGACGGCGACCCAGGGACGGCGGTGCTGGGGGATGCCGACGATGGCCGTTTCGCGGACCAGGGCCGTGGGCTCTCCCTGGCCGTCGACGACGACGAGGGCGCGGGCCCCGGCCTCGTTGGCGCGGCGGAGCGCTTCGGAGAGGGGGGTGTCGGACTCGACCGGGACGGCGCGCCGGGTGAGGGTGCGGGCGCGCAGCTCGGGGAGGTGCTCGCGCAGCCGCGCCATGCGGAGGCTGTTGCCGGCGCCGGTCCAGATGATGGCGGCGAGGATGGCGGCGAGGAGCGCGTCGGTGACGGTCTCGAGGCCGCTGATGTCCTCGGTCGCGTTGCCGAGGGCACCGGTGTGGGTGAGCAGCGGGAGGCCGATGAGGACGGTGACGGCGAGGGCGCGGCCGACCCAGGCGGCGGCGACCGTGCCGCTCATGGGCTTGCCGGTGATCTTCCATACGACGGCGCGGAGCATGCGGCCGCCGTCGAGCGGGAGGCCGGGCAGCAGGTTGAACGCGGCCACGATGAGGTTGGAGATCATGAGGCCGGCGAGCAGGACACCGGGCACGGTGTCGGGTTCGGCGGCGTACATCCCGGCGTAGAAGACCCCGGCGAGGACCAGGGAGAGCAGCGGGCCGACGACGGCGAGGACGAACTCGCGGCCGGGGGTCTCGCACTCCTTCTCGATCTCCGAGACGCCGCCGAAGAACTGGAGCTGGATGCGGCGCACCGGCAGTTTGAAGCGGAGCGCGGCGACCGTGTGGGCCAGTTCGTGCACGAGCACGGAGGCGTAGAAGGCGACCGCGAAGAAGAGGGAGACCAGGTAGCGGGCGCTGCCGAGCTCGGGCAGGACCCGGTCGATCTGGCCGCCGAAGACCCAGGTGATCAGGGCCGCGACCAGGAACCAGCTGGGGGCGACGTACACGGGCACGCCGAAGATGCGGCCCATCAGGATGCCGCCGCCTTCCCGTGGCCGCTGCGGTTTTCCGCTGTCGGGAGCGGTGGTTCCGGCCGGATCGGACCGCGGGCGGAGGTGCTCGCCGCTCTCGTCGTCCTTGTTCACAGGTTCCCTTCGGTGTGAAGCGTCACACGACGATCATGCATGGTGGGAGGCTCTGGCGTCGATGGTATGCCGCGCGGTGTCAGTGGCGGGCCGTAGGGTTCTGAACCATGACCACGAGCCCGTCCAGCTCTCCGAGCCCGCCCGCCGATGCCGGCCCGTCCAGCTCTCCGAGCCCGCCCGCCGATGCCGGCCCGTCCGCCTCTCCGAGTCCGTCCGCCGATGCCGGGCCGTCCGCCGGTCCCGGCCCGTCCACGGACTCCGGCCGGTCCACGGACTCCGGCTGCGGCGACGCCCGGGGCCCGCGGCCGCCGGCGTCGCTCTCGCCGTCGCGGGCGAGCGACTTCATGCAGTGCCCGCTGCTGTACCGGTTCCGGGTGATCGACAAGCTGCCGGAGAAGCCGAGCCCGGCGGCGACGCGCGGCACGCTGGTGCACGCCGTGCTGGAGCGGCTCTTCGACGATCCGGCGGTGGACCGGACGGTGCCGCGGGCCAAGGCGATGGTGCCGGGGCAGTGGACGCGGCTGCTGGAGTCCAGGCCGGAGCTCGGGGAGCTGTTCGAGGGGGACGCGGACGGGGAGCTGCTGGCTCGCTGGCTGGCCGAGGCGGAGCAGCTGGTCGAGCGGTGGTTCACGCTGGAGGACCCGACGCGGCTGGAGCCGGCGGAGCGCGAGCTGTTCGTGGAGACCGAGCTGGAGTCGGGGCTGCGGCTGCGGGGGGTGATCGACCGGGTCGACGTGGCGCCGACGGGCGAGGTGCGGATCGTCGACTACAAGACGGGCAAGGCCCCGCGTCCGGAGTACAGCGAGGGCGCGCTGTTCCAGATGAAGTTCTACGCCCTGGTGGTGTGGCGGCTGAAGGGCGTGGTGCCGCGCCGGCTCCAGCTGGTGTACCTGGGCAGCGGTGACGTGCTGACGTACGACCCGGTGGAGGCGGACCTGCTGCGGGTGGAGCGCAAGCTCCAGGCGCTGTGGGAGGCGATCGCGCACGCCACGGAGACGGGCGACTGGCGGCCACGTCCGACGAAGTTGTGCGGGTGGTG
Organism: Streptomyces sp. NPDC000229; assembly: GCF_040300825.1. NCBI lineage: Bacteria > Bacillati > Actinomycetota > Actinomycetes > Kitasatosporales > Streptomycetaceae > Streptomyces > Streptomyces sp. NPDC000229. Next base: position 16,357 of record NZ_JBEPEL010000048.1, on the reverse strand, counting down.
CGACCACCAGTCGGTCTGTCCCGAGTTCGGCGGCACTCCCCCGGTCTACCCGCTCCCGATCGTCCCAGCGCCGCGGACGGACGAGCCGTAGGGACCGCGGCGGGCGGAGGGCGCGGTTCCGTGTCGACACGGGGTGCGGCGCCGGGACCGGCGGAGTCCCGGCGGGGCGGTCAGGGCAGAATGGGCCCGGTCAGCTGAGCCTTGAAGGAGTACCTGTGGCTATCCGCGTCCTACTGGTCGACGACCAGCCGCTGCTGCGCACCGGCTTCCGGATGATTCTGGAGGCGGAGCAGGACATCGCGGTCGTCGGTGAGGCCGGGGACGGCCTCCAGGCTCTCGACCAGGTCAGGGCGCTGCAGCCCGATGTGGTGCTGATGGACATCCGGATGCCCCGCATGGACGGCGTGGAGGCGACCCGGCAGATCACCGGACCCGGCCGCGACGGACCGGCGAAGGTGCTGGTGCTGACGACGTTCGACCTGGACGAGTACGTGGTGGAGGCGCTGCGCGCCGGGGCCAGCGGCTTCCTGCTGAAGGACGCGCCGGCCAACGAGCTGGTGCAGGCGATCCGGGTGGTCGCGGCGGGCGAGGCGATGCTCGCGCCGAGCATCACGCGCCGGCTGCTCGACAAGTACGCGGACCACCTGCCCTCGGGCGAGGAGCCCGTGCCGGACGCGTTGAACACGCTGACCGACCGTGAGGTCGAGGTGCTGAAGCTGGTGGCGCGCGGGCTGTCGAACGCCGAGATCGCCGCCGACCTGTTCGTCAGTGAGACGACGGTCAAGACCCATGTGGGCCATGTGCTCACCAAGCTGGGCCTGCGCGACCGGGTCCAGGCCGCGGTGTACGCGTACGAGAGTGGTCTGGTGCGCCCCGGCGCCCAGTGACCGCTGCGGAAACCTCCGGTACCGAGAAGCGGGGTGCCCGACGCCGGTCGGGCACCCCGCTTTCGTATCGGCTCGGATCAGCCCTTCTTGATCTCCCAGAAGCGGAAGACGGTGGACGCGTCCAGCGTCCACTCCAGGCCCGTGATGCCGTCGCGGGCGACCGCGTACTGCTTGCCCTGCCACAGCGGCAGGATCGGCACGTCCTTGGCCACCAGGTCCTGGAGCTTGCCGAAGTCCTCCTCGGCGGCGGTCCGGTCGGCGGTCGCGGCGGTGCGCGGGACGAGCGTGCCGGTGATCTTGCTGTTCTCGTAGTTGTTGTTGAGGACGTTGCCCTCGCCGAAGAACGGCTGCGTGAAGTTGTCCGGGTCCGGGTAGTCGGGGACCCAGCCCTTCACGTACACGCCGTACTTGCCGGCCTTGATGTCCTTCTCGTACTGCTCGAACTCCACGGACTTGACGGTGGCGTCGAACAGCTTGCTGTCGTTGAGCTGCTTGGCGATCGCCTTGAGCTCCTCGTCGGTGGAGGGGCCGTAACGGCTGGGCGTCGACCAGAGGGTGAGCTTCACCTTGCCGTCGATGCCGGCGGAGCGCAGCGCCTGCGCGGCCTTCTCGGGCTGCGGCTCGTCGCCGTACTCGTTGACGAAGGCCGTGTTGTGGCCGACGACCCCCGCCGGGATGATCGAGTAGAGCGGGGTGGCGGTCGACCGGTAGATGTCGTTGACGAGGGCGTCACGGTCGACGAGGTAGGCGATGGCCTTGCGTACGCCGAGCTTGCCGACGACCGGGTCGTCGACGTTGAACACCAGATGCTGCACCTCGGCGCTGGAGCCCTCGACGACCTCGATCTCGCGCTCCGACGACGTGCTGGACGCCTCGATCCCGGCGATGTCGGCCGCGGCGAGGCCACGGTAGGCGACGTCGACCTCGCCCTTCTGCAGGGCCGTGCCCAGCGCCTTGCGGTCACCGTGGAAGAGCTTCAGCGTGACGCCGCCGTTCTTCACCTTGACCGTGCCCCGGTAGTCGGGGTTGGGCGAGAAGACGGCCTCGCCGTCGCTGAACGAGTCGAGCTTGTACGGGCCGGAGCCGACGGCCTTGCCGTCCTCGCGCAGCTCCCCGTCCTTGTACTCGCGGTGGTCGACGATGGAACCGGCACCCGAAGCGATCTTGCTCGGGAAGGTGGCGTCGGGGACCTTCAGCGTGAACACGACGGTCTTGTCGTCCGGCGTGTCGATCTTGTCGATCGTGCTGAGCAGCGGCGCGGGGCCGGTCGGGTCGTTGATCTTCAGCGCCCGCTCGAAGGAGAACTTGACGTCCTTGGAGGTGAGGGGGTTGCCGTTGCTGAACTTCAGCCCGTCGCGCAGCGTGCAGCGGTAGACCTTGCTGCCGCCCTGGTCGAAGCCGCACTTGTCGGCCGCCTCCGGCTGGGGCACCGAGGCGCCCTTGGGGAAGCTGAGCAGGGACTGGAAGACGTTGTTGAACAGCAGCCACGAGCCCGGGTCGTAACCGGCGGCGGGGTCCGTCGCCAGAACCTCGTCGGACATGCCGACGATCACCGAGCCACCGGAGCCACCGGCGTCGCCGCTCTTCTCCTCGCCGCAGCCGCTCAGCATGGCGGCCGCAAGTCCCGCAGCCAGCGGGGCCGTCAGCCACTTGTTGTGTGCCTTCACAGGAACCTTGCCTCTGGATCTCATCGCCGGCCGAGCCCGTGTGCGCGGCCGGGTACAGCAGGGTCAGGCGATACCTCGGGCGAGCTCCCAGAGCTGCAGATCCGAGGAGGTGTTCAGCGCCCACTCGACACCGGTCAGCTCGTCGCGGGCGGCGACGTACTGCTTGCCCTGCCACAGCGGCAGCACAGGGACGTCGGTGGCGACGATGTCCTGGATCTGCGCGAAGGCGGACGAGGCGGCGTTGCGGTCTGCCGCGCGGCGCGATTCGGGGAGGAGCCGGCTGCGCGTGGCGCTGTTGACGTAGGGGGTGTTGAGGAAGTTGTCCGCGTCGAGGAACGGCGCGATGTAGTTGTCCGGGTCCGGGAAGTCGGGGAACCAACCGAGGCCGTACACGGCGTACTCACCGCGCTTCTGGGCGGGGCGGAACTCGGACCACTTGGCGCCTTCGATGGTGACGTCGAAGAGCTTGGTGGCGTTGAGCTGGTCGCGGAGCGCCTTGAACTCCTTGGCGGTGCCGGCGCCGTAGTGGTCGCTGGTGTAGTGCAGCGTCAGCTTCACCGGGGTGGTGATGCCGGCGTCGCGGAGGATGCCTGCGGCCTTCTTGGTGCTGGGCTCGCCGTACTTGTTGAGGAACGAGTTGGTGTGCGCGGTGATGCTGGAGGGGATCAGCGAGTACAGCGGGGTGGCGGTCGACCCGTACACCTTGCCGGCGATCTGGCCGCGGTCGACGACGGCGGCCATGGCCTGGCGGACCGCCTTGTCCTTGACGGCCGGGGCGTCGGTGTTGAAGCCGAGGTAGCGGATCTCCAGGCCGGGAACCTCGGTGATCTTGATGCCCGGCTTGGGGTTCTCGTTCAGCTCCTTGACCTGCTCGGGCGACATCGTCCGGGTCATCATGTCGATGTCACCGGATTCGAGGGCCTTACCCATGGCGTCGGCGTCCTCGAAGGAGCGCAGCTCGACCTTCTCGTTCCGGAGCTTGATGTCGCCCTTGTAGTGGGCGTTCTTGGTGAAGACGACCTTGGTGACCCGGTCTCCGCTGACTTCGGCCTTCATGGTGTACGGGCCGGAGCCGTCGACCTGGAAGCCGTCGCGGAGCTTCTTCGCCTCGTACTTCTCACTGCTGAGGATGCCGGCGACAGGGGTGGAGAGCTTGTACGGGAAGGTGGCGTCCGGGCTCTTCAGGTGGAAGACGACCTCGGCGTCACCCTTGGTCTCGATCGTGTCGATGTTCGACAGGAGGCCGGCGGCGCCGTTGTCCGAGTTGATGGCGAGCGCCCGCTCGATGGAGAACTTCACGTCCTTGGAGGTGACCGGCGTGCCGTCCGCGAAGGTCAGGCCGTCGCGGAGGGTGCAGCGGTAGCTCTCGCTCGCCCGGTCGGTGAAGCCGCACCGGGAGGCCGCCTCGGGGACCGGGGCGCCACCGCCGCGAGGCACGCGCATCAGGGTCTGGACGGTCTGCCGCAGCACGTTCCAGACGCCGGTGTCGTACGCGAAGGCCGGGTCGAAGGGGGCGGAGGCGTCCTTGCCGGCGGCGAACTGGTCCGTCGTACCGACGACGATGGCGTCGCCGCCGGAGCCGCCGCCCGAGCCGCCACAGGCGACGAGCACGGGGGCGAGCAGGCCGAGCACGGCCGGCAGCACCAAGGTCTTGCGGTTCATTCTGGACGTTCTCCTCATCCGGCACTGGGTACAGCGGCGTACGGACACTCCGCCGCGTCCGCCCGGTCGGGGCGGAGCGATCGGGCCGGGATACAGAGCGATCGATCCTGTGTTCCCGTGGGCCTGGTGGGCCGGACGGGACACGCGGAAACTGCGGCGAAGTTCTCGGCAAGAGATTAGTAGGCGACGCCACGCGCGCAGGAACGGGGCCGAGTTGAGGCCACATCAGACAGTGATCAGTAATGCATGGCGGTCGATCACTATGCGTGGGAATGTTTCGTACGCCACTCCATCAAACAGGACACATCGACAGTGCCGAAGTGTGGTGTTCCGGGCATGCGGGCCCATCCGTTCATGCGGCCCGCGCCACGCTGAGTGACCAAGGTCACTTCGGAAATCCTTGGTCGGGGTAAGGGAAAATGCATGATCCGTCGCCCTGGGTTCGGGGTGCTATTCCCCGGCGCACGCTGGGTGCGCGATCAGTTCATTCGCGTGATCAATGTCCGCAGAAAACGCAGGTCGACTTCTTCCAGCGACCGCACGACGACCCGTCCGTCCGCGGGTGCGATGGGCGCGACGGACGGCACGGCGACCACCCGGCAGCCGGCCGCCTCGGCGGCCGCGACACCGGTCGCGGTGTCCTCGATCACGGCACATCTGCCCGGTTCGGCGCCCACCCCGCGCGCGGCCAGGAGGTACGGGTCGGGGTGCGGCTTCGTACGGGACACCTCGTCGCCCGCCACGGTGAGCGTGAAGCGGTCGCGGCCCAGCGAGTGCAGGACCCGGTCGATGATCCGGCGGTGCGAGGCGGAGACCAGTGCGGTGGGGACGTTGTGCGCGGCGAGCTCGGCGAGCAGCCGCTCGGCGCCCGGCATGAGGGGGACGCCGCGAGCGATGCGCTGCTCGAAGCGCTCGTTGAGCAGTACGGTCAGCTCGGCGAGGGTGATGTCGGCGCCGGTGGACTCGATGAGATAGCCCGCACTGCGGGTCATCGGCCCGCCGACGACCACATCGCGCCACGACTCGTCGAGGGTGTGACCCAGCTCACCGAAGACCTCGACCTCCGCGTCCCACCAGAACCCCTCGGTGTCGACGAGCGTGCCGTCCATGTCGAGGAACACCGCCTGCAGGGCGGAACCCCCGGTCATGCGGGTCAAGGACGCGGGGACCGTACTGGTCATCCGGCACACCTCCATAGAGGGACGAGAAGGCCGATCGCTTCCCCGGTGGGAAGTCCCCCGGGATGTTCCGCTGGGAATTCCCGCTGGGAAAGCGACCGGCCTGCACTGGACCGACCAGTGTACGTCGCGCCGTGTGTTAACGCGCGTTGAAGTACTTCGCCTCCGGGTGGTGGATGACGATGGCGTCGGTGGATTGCTCCGGGTGGAGCTGGAACTCCTCGGAGAGGTGGACGCCGATCCGCTCCGGCTGGAGCAGGTCGGCGATCTTGGCGCGGTCCTCGAGGTCGGGGCAGGCGCCGTAGCCGAGCGAGAATCGCGCGCCGCGGTACTTCAGCGCGAACATGTCCTCCACGTCGGCCGGGTCCTCGCCCGCGAAGCCCAATTCCGCGCGCACGCGCGCGTGCCAGTACTCGGCGAGCGCCTCGGCCAACTGGACGGACAGGCCGTGCAGTTCGAGGTAGTCGCGGTAGGAGTCGGAGGCGAACAGCTCGGCGGTGGCCTCGCCGATCCGCGATCCCACGGTGACCACCTGGAGACCGACGACGTCGGTCTCGCCGGATTCCTCGGGACGGAAGAAGTCGGCCAGGCACAGGCGGCGGCCGCGGCGCTGGCGCGGGAAGGTGAAGCGGGTCCGCTCGTTGCCGCTCTCGTCGAGGAGGATCAGGTCGTCGCCCTTGGACACGCACGGGAAGTAGCCGTAGACGACCGCGGCTTCCAGCATGTTCTGGGTGTGGAGCTGATCCAGCCAGCCGCGCAGCCGCGGCCGCCCCTCGGTCTCGACGAGCTCCTCGTACGTCGGTCCTTCGCCGGTGCGGGCCTGCTTCAGGCCCCACTGGCCCTTGAAGAGGGCGCCTTCGTCCAGCCAGGACGCGTACTCCTTGAGCTGGATGCCCTTGACGACCCGGGTCCCCCAGAACGGCGGGACGGGTACGGGATTGTCGGTGGCCACGTCGGAACGGACACCGCTCTCCGGAGCCGGCTCCTCCACCACCGCCCCGGCAGCGGGGCGCACCCGTCGCTGCTTGAGCTCGGGCAGGGTCGCCCCGGGGACGCCGCGCTTGACGGCGATCAGGGCGTCCATCAGGCGCAGGCCCTCGAACGCGTCGCGGGCGTAGCGGACTTCGCCCTGGTAGATCTCGTGCAGGTCCTGCTCGACGTAGGCGCGGGTGAGGGCGGCGCCGCCGAGGATGACGGGGTAGTCGGCGGCCAGGCCCCGCTGGTTGAGCTCTTCCAGGTTCTCCTTCATGATCACGGTGGACTTGACCAGGAGACCCGACATGCCGATGACATCGGCCCTGTGCTCGTTCGCGGCTTCGAGGATGGCCGAAACCGGCTGCTTGATACCGAGGTTGACGACGTTGTAGCCATTGTTGGACAGAATGATGTCGACGAGGTTCTTGCCGATGTCGTGGACATCGCCACGGACGGTGGCCAGGACGATGGTGCCCTTGCCCTCGTCGCCCTCCACCTTCTCCATGTGCGGTTCGAGGTAGGCCACCGCCGTCTTCATCACCTCAGCGGACTGCAGCACGAACGGCAGCTGCATCTGACCGGAGCCGAACAGCTCACCGACCACCTTCATGCCGTCCAGCAGGGTGTCGTTGACGATGTCCAGGGCCGGACGGGTGGTGAGCGCCTCGGCGAGGTCGGCCTCCAGGCCGTTCTTCTCCCCGTCGATGATCCGCCGCTTGAGCCGCTCCTCCAGCGGCAGCGCCGCCAGCTCCTCGGCCTTGCCCGCCTTCATCGACTTCGTCGTGGCGCCCTCGAACAGCTCCATCAGTTTCTGCAGCGGGTCATAGCCCTCAGCACGCCGGTCGTAGATCAGGTCCAGGGCGCAGGTGACCTGCTCCTCGTCGAAACGGGCGATCGGCAGGATCTTGCTGGCGTGCACGATCGCCGAATCCAGACCCGCCTTGACGCACTCGTCGAGGAAGACGGAGTTCAGCAGGATCCGGGCAGCCGGGTTCAGACCGAAGGAGATGTTCGACAGACCCAGCGTGGTCTGCACCTTCGGATGGCGCCGCTTCAGCTCGCGGATGGCCTCGATGGTGGCGATGCCGTCCTTGCGGGACTCCTCCTGACCGGTGCAGATGGTGAAGGTCAGGCAGTCGATGAGGATGTCCTCCTCGTGGATGCCCCAGTTGCCCGTCAGGTCGGCGATCAGCCGCTCGGCGATGGCAACCTTCTGCTCAACCGTGCGGGCCTGGCCCTCCTCGTCGATCGTCAGCGCGATCAAAGCGGCGCCGTGCTCCCTGGCCAGCGCGGTGACCTTCGCGAAACGCGACTCCGGCCCGTCGCCGTCCTCGTAATTGACGGAGTTGATCACCGCGCGGCCGCCGAGCTTCTCCAGCCCCGCCCGGATGACCTCCACCTCGGTGGAGTCCAGCACGATGGGCAGCGTGGAGGCGGTGGCGAACCGGCCCGCCAGCTCCTCCATGTCCGCCACACCATCCCGGCCGACGTAGTCCACGCACAGGTCCAGCATGTGGGCGCCCTCGCGGATCTGGTCCCGGGCCATCTCCACACAGTCGTCCCAGCGGCCCTCCAGCATCGCCTCACGGAACTTCTTCGAACCATTGGCGTTCGTCCGCTCGCCGATCGCCATGTACGCGGTGTCCTGACGGAACGGCACCGTCTGGTACAACGACGCGGCACCCGGTTCGGGGCGCGGCTCACGCGGGGCCGGGGCGAGGTCCCGGACACGCTCGACGACCTGACGCAAGTGCTCCGGCGTCGTACCGCAGCAGCCCCCCACCAGAGACAGCCCGTACTCGCGCACGAACGTCTCCTGCGCGTCCGCCAGCTCGGGTGCCGTCAGCGGGTAGTGCGCGCCGTCCTTGCCCAGGACCGGCAGACCGGCGTTGGGCATGCACGACAGCGGGATACGCGAGTGGCGGGCCAGGTAGCGCAGGTGCTCGCTCATCTCCGCCGGGCCGGTGGCGCAGTTCAGACCGATCATGTCGATACCCAGCGGCTCCAGCGCGGTCAGCGCGGCACCGATCTCCGAACCCAGCAGCATCGTGCCAGTGGTCTCCACGGTCACGGAGACGATCAGCGGCAGGTCCACGCCGGTGGCGTCCAGGGCGCGGCGCGCCCCGAGGACGGCGGCCTTGGTCTGGAGCAGGTCCTGGGTGGTCTCGACGAGCAGCGCGTCGGCGCCGCCGGTGATCATGCCCTCGGCGTTCTGCTGGTAGGCGTCGCGCAGCTTGACGTACGGGGCGTGCCCCAGGGTCGGCAGCTTGGTGCCGGGGCCCATGGAGCCCAGCACCCAGCGCTGCCGGCCGGTGGAGGCGGTGTACTCGTCGGCCACCTCACGGGCGATCCGGGCACCGGCCTCGGACAGCTCGTACACCCGCTCGGCGATGTCGTACTCCCCCAGCGCCGAGAGGTTCGCACCGAAGGTATTGGTCTCGACGCAGTCGACGCCGACCGCGAAGTACTCCTCGTGGACCGACCGGACGATGTCGGGCCGGGTGATGTTGAGGACCTCGTTGCACCCTTCGAGGTTCTGGAAGTCCTCGAGGGTGGGGTCCTGCGCCTGGAGCATGGTGCCCATGGCTCCGTCGGCCACCACCACACGGGTGGCGAGTGCCTGGCGGAGGGCTGCGGCTCGAGTCCGGCTGTCAGTGTTGCTGGTGCTGTCAGCGGAAGGGGTCGGCGACGAGGCCATGGATGTGCTCCCTGGAGTGCGACGGCTGTCGGCTTTGCGTCTTCAGTGGAAGGCGCACCGGGTCAGAGTAACCGCGTACCCGCCGGGGCGGACATCTTGTTCCAGGGGGTGGGACGGCATGCTGGGGCGGCGCCGTCCGTTCGCGCGAGTGCCCGAGGGCTTCCTCGATGTGGCTCAAGGTCGGCAACGACCGATAGTGTTCAGCATTGTCGAACTGAGGGAGAAGGGCCGGGCGATGCCGAAGAACATCCAGTCGCTGGAACGGGCGGCGGCGATGCTGCGACTGCTCGCCGGTGGCGAGCGCCGTCTCGGACTGTCGGACATCGCGTCGTCGCTGGACCTGGCCAAGGGCACCGCGCACGGAATCCTGCGCACCCTCCAGGCGGAGGGCTTCGTCGAGCAGGACGCGGCGTCGGGCCGCTATCAGCTGGGCGCGGAGCTGCTGCGCCTGGGCAACAGCTACCTCGACGTCCACGAGCTGCGGGCCCGTGCCCTGGTGTGGACCGACGACCTGGCCCGCTCGAGCGGCGAGAGCGTCCACCTCGGGGTGCTGCACCAGCACGGCGTGCTGGTCGTCCACCACGTGTTCCGCCCGGACGACAGCCGCCAGGTGCTGGAGGTCGGCGCCATGCAGCCGCTGCACTCCACCGCCCTGGGCAAGGTGCTGTCCGCGTACGACCCGGTGGCCCACACCGAGGCCCTGGAGGTGGAGCGCGAGGCGTTCACCCCGCGCACCGTCACGGACCTGGAGGACTTCGAGGCCGTACTGGACATGACCCGGGCACGCGGCTGGGCGGCGGACGTGGAGGAGACCTGGGAGGGCGTGGCGTCGGTGGCCGCGCCCATCCACGACCGGCGCCGGATGCCGGTCGGCGCGGTGGCCATCACAGGCGCCGTGGAGCGGGTCTGCAACGGCGAGGAGCTGCGGCAGGAGCTGATCGCGGCGGTGCGCGACTGCGCCCGCGCGGTCTCCCGCGACTTGGGCGCCGGGCGCTTCTGACGCACCAGGCGCATCATCGGTAACGAACGCATTTCGGCCAACAGAACTCTTGACGCCGCGTTTACCAGGGGGCAAAACTGCCGTTCATCGGTCGGCATTGTCGAACACCTACCGGCAATACGCGCTAGAGTGTGGCAACGCCAGAAGGCCGGTTAACGCCCCCACCTGAGGGCGCGGACCACCGGAGGGACCCGGGGTTCGCCTTCCCCTGGACGAAGGACAAAGGAGTCGCGGGTGTCCAGCTCCGACATCTTCATCGGCGAGATCATTGGTACCGCCGTACTCATCCTGCTCGGCGGTGGCGTGGTCGCCGCCGTCGTGCTCAAGCGCTCGAAGGCGCAGAACGCCGGCTGGCTGGCCATCACCTTCGGGTGGGGCTTCGCGGTCCTGACCGCCGTCTACATGACCGGCTCTCTCTCCGGCGCCCACCTCAACCCCGCCGTCACGGTCGGCATCGCGATAAAGGACGGGGACTGGAAGAACGTCCCCGTCTACTTCGCGGGACAGCTCCTCGGCGCCATGATCGGCGCGGCGCTGGTGTGGATCGCGTACTACGGCCAGTTCCACGCGCACCTCACGGACCGCGAGATCGTGGGCGACCCGGCCGACAAGGCCATCGAGGGCCCGCACAACGAGGCCGCCGGCAAGGCCGGACCCGTCCTCGGTGTCTTCTCCACGGGACCCGAGATCCGCAACGTGTGGCAGAACCTCGCCACCGAGATCATCGGCACCCTCGTGCTCGTCCTCGCGGTGCTGACACAGGGCCTCAACAACAGCGGTGAGGGTCTCGGCGTCATCGGCGGCCTGATGGTGGCCCTGGTCGTGGTCGGCATCGGCCTCTCGCTCGGCGGCCCGACCGGTTACGCGATCAACCCGGCCCGTGACCTCGGACCGCGCATCGTGCACGCCCTGCTCCCGCTGCCGAACAAGGGCGGCTCCGACTGGGGCTACGCCTGGATCCCCGTCGCCGGCCCGCTGATCGGCGGAGCCCTCGCCGCGGGTATCTACAACATCGCGTTCGCCTGAGCCGTCCCTCACCGACTTACGGGAGCAACCGTGACCGACGCACACACCACCGGCCCGTTCATCGCGGCCATCGACCAGGGCACCACCTCCAGCCGCTGCATCGTCTTCGACCGCGACGGGCGCATCGTCTCCGTCGACCAGAAGGAGCACGAGCAGATCTTCCCCAAGCCGGGCTGGGTGGAGCACGACGCCGCCGAGATCTGGACCAACGTCCGGGAAGTCGTCGCCGGCGCCATCGAGAAGGCCGGCATCACCTCCGCCGACGTCAAGGCCATCGGTATCACCAACCAGCGCGAGACCACGCTGCTGTGGGACAAGAACACCGGTGAGCCGGTCCACAACGCCATCGTCTGGCAGGACACCCGCACCGACGCGCTCTGCAAGGAGCTCGGCCGCAACGTCGGCCAGGACCGCTTCCGCCGCGAGACGGGCCTGCCGCTCGCGTCGTACTTCGCCGGCCCCAAGATCCGCTGGATGCTCGACAACGTCGAGGGCCTGCGCGAGCGCGCCGAGCGCGGCGACATCCTCTTCGGCACCATGGACTCCTGGGTCATCTGGAACCTGACGGGCGGTGTCGAGGGCGGTCACCACGTCACCGACGTCACCAACGCCTCCCGCACCATGCTGATGAACCTGCACACCATGGAGTGGGACCGGAAGATCCTGGAATCCATGGGCGTCCCGGCGGCCGTGCTGCCGGAGATCCGCTCCTCCGCCGAGGTGTACGGCCACGTCAAGGGCGGCGTCCTGGACGGCGTCCCGGTCGCCTCCGCCCTCGGCGACCAGCAGGCGGCCCTGTTCGGCCAGACCTGCTTCGCCGAGGGCGAGGCCAAGTCGACGTACGGCACCGGCACCTTCCTGCTGCTGAACACCGGCGAGAAGATCATCAACTCGTACTCGGGTCTGATCACCACCGTGGGCTACAAGATCGGCGACCAGGCCCCGGTGTACGCCCTGGAGGGCTCCATCGCCGTCACCGGCTCGCTGGTGCAGTGGATGCGCGACCAGATGGGCCTGATCAACTCCGCCGCCGAGATCGAGACCCTCGCGTCGTCGGTCGAGGACAACGGCGGCGCGTACTTCGTGCCGGCCTTCTCCGGCCTGTTCGCCCCGTACTGGCGCTCCGACGCCCGTGGTGTGATCGCCGGCCTCACCCGGTACGTCACCAAGGCGCACATCGCGCGTGCCGTGCTCGAGGCCACCGCCTGGCAGACCCGCGAGATCACCGACGCCATGACGAAGGACTCCGGCGTCGAACTGGCCGCGCTCAAGGTCGACGGCGGCATGACCTCCAACAACCTGCTGATGCAGACCCTCTCGGACTTCGTGGACGCACCCGTGGTGCGCCCCATGGTCGCCGAGACGACCTGCCTCGGCGCCGCCTACGCCGCCGGCCTGGCCGTCGGCTTCTGGCCCGACACCGACGCGCTGCGCGCCAACTGGCGCAGGGCCGCCGAGTGGACCCCCCGCATGGACGCTGACAAGCGTGCCAGCGAGTACAAGAACTGGCTCAAGGCCGTCGAGCGGACCATGGGCTGGATCGAGGACGAGGAGTAAATCGACATGACCACCCTGCAGAGCGTCCCCTCCCTCGGGACGCACCCGGCTGCCGGTTCCCTGCCGAGCCGTGCCGAGACGCGGGAGCAGCTCTCCAAGGCCACCTACGACCTCCTGGTGATCGGCGGCGGCATCCTGGGCATCTCCACGGCCTGGCACGCCGCGCAGTCCGGGCTGCGGGTGGCCCTGGTGGACGCCGGTGACTTCGCCGGCGCCACCTCCTCCGCCTCCTCCAAGCTCCTCCACGGCGGTCTGCGCTACCTGCAGACCGGCGCCGTGAAGCTGGTCGCGGAGAACCACTTCGAGCGCCGTGCGGTCTCCCGCCAGGTCGCCCCGCACCTGGCCAACCCGCTCACCTTCTACCTGCCGGTGTACAAGGGCGGCCCGCACGGGGCCGCCAAGCTCGGCGCGGGCGTCTTCGCCTACTCGGCCCTGTCCGCCTTCGGCGACGGCGTCGGCCACCTGCTCAGCCCCGCCAAGGCCGCCCAGGACGTGCCGGAGCTGCGCACCGACAACCTCAAGGCCGTGGCCGTGTACGGCGACGACCAGATGAACGACGCGCGCATGGCCCTGATGACGGTCCGCGCCGCCGTCGACGCGGGCGCCACCGTCCTCAACCACGCCGAGGTCACCGGCCTGCGCTTCACCAAGGGCCGGGTCACCGGCGCCGACCTCCGGGACCGCACCAGCGGTGACGAGTTCGGCGTCGACGCCCGCCTGGTCCTCAACGCCACCGGCCCCTGGGTCGACCACCTGCGCCGGATGGAGGACCCGAACGCGGCCCCCTCCATCCGCCTCTCCAAGGGCGCGCACCTCGTCCTGAAGCGCACCTCCCCCTGGAAGGCCGCGCTCGCCACCCCGATCGACAAGTACCGCATCACCTTCGCCCTCCCCTGGGAGGACATGCTGCTGCTCGGCACGACCGACGAGGAGTACGAGGGCGACCCCGGCGAGGTCGCGGTCAACGACAAGGACATCACCCAGATCCTGGACGAGGCCGCGTTCTCCATCCGCGACCAGCAGCTGTCCCGGGACCTGATCACGTACTCCTTCGCGGGTCTGCGGGTACTGCCGGGCGGGCCCGGGGACACCTCCAAGGCCAAGCGCGAGACGGTCGTGACCGAGGGCCGCGGCGGCATGCTGTCGGTCGCCGGCGGCAAGTGGACGACCTTCCGCCACATCGGCCGTACGGTGATGAACAAGCTGGCCTCCCTCCCCGGCCACCCGCTGGGCGAGGACATGGAGCCGATCTCCCAGCTCCCGAAGAAGCTGCCGCTGCCGGGCATAGCCAACCCCAACGCGGTCGCCCACCGGCTGCTGGTCGACGGGGGTACGCCCGGTCCGCGCATGGCCGCCGACACGGCCCGTCACCTGGCCACGCACTACGGCTCGCTCTCCTTCGACATCGCGCGCCTGGCCAACGACAACCCCGAGCTGGCCGAGCGCATCCACCCGGACGCGCCGGAGATCTGGGCGCAGGTCGCCTACGCCCGGGACCACGAGTGGGCCGAGACGGCGGACGACGTGCTGCGCCGCCGTACGACGCTGACGATCCGGGGCCTGGCGACGGACGAGATCCGCACCAGGGTCGAGGACATGCTCGGCAAGAAGGCCTGACGGCCGACAGCCGGTTGACCGAGGGCGGCCCCTCCCGGGGCCGCCCTCGCTGTACGCTCAGACATCGGACGTCTGGAGGGGGGCGCTGCGATGGCCGTGACCGACGAGGCGATCGAGAAGATCAAGGGGATGATCGTCTCGGGCGCCCTGCGCCCCGGCGACCGGCTCCCCAAGGAGAGCGAACTCGCCGCCGAGCTGGGCCTGTCGCGCAATTCCCTGCGGGAGGCCGTGCGCGCCCTGTCGCTGATCCGCATCCTCGACGTACGCCAGGGCGACGGCACGTACGTCACGAGCCTCGATCCCCAACTGCTGCTGGAGGCACTCGGCTTCGTCGTGGACTTCCACCGTGACGACACCACGCTGGAGTACCTCGCCGTACGCCGCCTCCTGGAGCCCGCCGCGACCGCCATGGCCGCAAGCCGCATCACCGACGCCGAACTGGACAGACTGGCCGGCCTGCTGGACGCGCTGGACGCGCCGGCCGGCGAGCCGTCGGTGGAGGAACTGGCCGCCGCCGACCTGGAGTTCCACCGGACGATCGTCGGGGCCGCCGGCAACGCGGTCCTCTCCGCGCTCCTGGACGGTCTGTCGGGGCCGGCCACCCGGGCCCGCGTCTGGCGCGGCCTGGTCCGGCAGGGCGCGGTCGCCCGGACCCTCCACGAGCACCGCGCGATCCTGGCGGCGCTCCGCGACCGCGACGCCGAGGCGGCCCGCTCCTGGGCGACGGTGCATGTGGCGGGCGTGGAGCAGTGGCTCAGGGCCACGAGCGCGGCGCTCGGACGAATCGGCTGACTTCCCGCCGTGTTTCCGCCGGTCGTCGTGGGTAGTGGCTCCCGGTCGGTACAGCACTCGGACCTGTACGGGGGCTGCGGGCGGGGCCCCGGAAAGCCGTAAGGTTGGTCCGTACGCACGGAACTTCGGAAGGAGGCCTGGGTGATCGAGCTCGAGGGGGTTCCCGAGCTGATCGACCCGGTCATGGTGGCCGCGTTCGAGGGCTGGAACGACGCCGGCGACGCCGCCTCCACCGCGGTCGCGCACCTGGAACGGGAGTGGAAGGGCGAGGTGTTCGCGGCGCTCGACGCCGAGGACTACTACGACTTCCAGGTCAACCGTCCCACGGTGTACCTGGACGGCGGGGTACGGAAGATCACCTGGCCCACCACCCGGCTGTCGGTGGTCCGGGTGGGTGGTGACAAGCCGCGCGACCTGGTGCTGGTCCGCGGTATCGAACCGTCGATGCGCTGGCGTTCGTTCTGCAACGAGCTGCTCGGCTTCGCCCACGAACTGGGCGTGGAGATGGTGGTGATCCTGGGCGCGCTGCTCGGCGACACCCCGCACACCCGGCCGGTACCGGTCAGCGGCGTCACGTCCGACCCGGACCTGGCGCGCACCATGGACCTGGAGGAGACCCGGTACGAAGGCCCGACGGGCATCGTCGGCATCCTTCAGGAGGCCTGCACGCACGCGGGCGTTCCGGCAGTGAGCCTGTGGGCTGCGGTGCCGCACTACGTGTCGCAGCCGCCGAACCCCAAGGCGACGCTGGCGCTGCTCAACCGGCTGGAGGACCTCATCGGCCTGCGCATCCCGCTGGGTGAGCTGGCCGAGGACGCGCGGGCCTGGCAGGTCGGCGTGGACCAGCTGGCCTCGGAGGACAGCGAGGTGGCGGAGTACGTGCAGACGCTGGAGGAGGCGCGGGACACCGCGGAGCTCCCGGAGGCGTCGGGCGAGGCCATCGCCCGCGAGTTCGAGCGGTACCTGCGGCGGCGGGACGGCGGCCCGGGGCACGCGACCGAGCTCGGCGACAGCACATACCTGCGCGAGACGTCGAGCGGGCTGACGCGCCCGCCGAAGCCTCCGAAGGCGGAGGACACCGGCTCCGACAGCGGGGCGGCCGAGGACACCGAGGACGGTGATTCCGCCGGCTCCTCCGGCTCCCCGGATTCCCCCGGCTCCCCGGACGCCGGATCCCCGGATTCCTCCGAGGACTGACGGACGCGGACGGACACACGACGGCCGCTCCGTACCTCGTCGAGATCATCCGGTCCGTCCGCCCGCAGGTGCTGGTGACGTACGACCCGGACGGCGGCTAC